>CAZMDE010000401.1:0-2800 GCA_964564355.1 uncultured Bacteroidales bacterium
AAAGTTTAAAAGAAATTGCAGATAAATTAAATATGAGTCAAGGAGAAATGGATTTCTATATTTGGTATATGAAGACTGGAGAAGTTCTTAAATAACAAAAAAATATAATTAAATATCAGAAATACTATTTATACTTGGGCAAACTTTGTCTTCTAAATTTAAAGAGTTCTTTTTAGCAAATCTATTATCAAGATATGCCTTTAATCCTAAGCCTAAAATTCCGACTGGAATGTATGACCAAAGCATTGCTTTTTCTGGTTCCATTCCACAGTACATTAGCACGGCATGGGCAGCTGGTTTTACTGCAAGACCAAAACTTATACAGCCTACATTAGATAAGGATAAACGCTTTACATCTTTTGTCCATTCTGAAAAATTATTATAACAAAAACTGTTTGCGAGAGAATGAGCAACAATATTTCCACTAAAAAAACCTGCTTCTTTTGATGCTAATGCACCTATAGTAATTGCACTAAGATTGCAGTCGTGAAAACCCATATGCTTAGAAGTTAAATACGCTGCAACATAACCAGAAGCTATTCCTCCACCAAATCCAATGGTGTATGCTATTTTTTTATATGTTTCTATAAATGTCATGGGAAGTTTTTCTATTTTAATTTAATCTCATTTAATTTTATGATTTAGAAAAAGAAGGTTTTTATAAATTACATGTATTTTGAAATTTAACTATTTACCAATTTTTCCGTCGTGATTTACATCCATAATCATTAAATATTGACCTGGATAAATCATTCCATAAGATTTAAGTTTTGAAGTAAATACTCCTGGAGCAACCTCTTTTCTACTTAAATTTTGCATTTCAGTTAATACGAGATATTTACTTAAAGATATAGAATTTAATTTTCCTGCTGGGCTTACTTCTCTCATATATAAATCAGATAAAGTTTCACCTTTTTTTACTTGATAAGGTATAAAAGAACTCATTAATTCTCTAGTTTCTCTATCTTCAATTTCACGTTTTATTGCTAGTGTACCAATTAAGGATGATGCAACAATTGCTGCAATTCCTGTACCGATAACGTGATAGGGACATTTAAATCAAAATAAGGGTAATACTATGTATTTATAAATGTTTTGTTACTTTTGAGTAGTAATTCTGTGTTAACTAATTAACTAGCCACAATTAAGAGGTTTTTGTTTAACTAATAGAGGATCTAATGCAAAATGCCATTTTTCATTCATACTGACTAATTTTGTTTGTATAATTCCGTATTTTTTAAACATATCAACAACTATTTTAAATTGATCCTCAGTATACATTTTAGAATTTATGTCAGTACCAATCTTATCAACATGTTCTGAACCCTCAGTTGCTGCATTTCTATTCGATAGCATAAGATCCCTTTGTTGCTCAGGAGTCCTTACTCCATCAGTAAAATATAATTTTTTATAAAGTTCAGGATAGGAAGATTTTAATTCATTCATAGCACTATGCAATCTATTTGCAAAGTCGTTATCAAACTCAAACGATTTTTGTGTTGCAGTCCATTTTCCATTTGCATCAGTCTCGCCTACAAAAGGAAGAGTCATTTTCGAACTATAAGTTGGAACATATCTATCATCACTAGCAAGATAACTATCCGGATTTTTTAAAAGTCCAGTAGCCGTTTGTGCAACTCGAGAACCATAATTATCTAATCTGTATCCTCCGACTTGAGCTACTTCTTTTCCATCCCATGTTGCCGGACTTCTCCAATTCCTCTTAACATCAATAACTTGAGTTCCAGTAACTTTAAGCGAACTATCAATATTTGAACCTATTATATTTTCCATCGGCATTATTATAGGGGCAGGAGTTCCATATTGAGAATAATATTCAGCATCAATTGCTTTCCAAACTTTACTTTGAAGAACGCTTTCTACTGCAGATCCAGCAGCAGGATTAAATGCCGCGTCAACATTTTCAGCAGTTATAGTTTTATATTTTCCATTCTTATGCTGATCAGCTAACCAATTTTTTACTGCTTCCCCTGTAGCAGAAGTTTTTAATTTTGAATTTCTTGGATAACCATCAACAGAAGTTACATATATTATATTTCTATCATCCTTAGTAGTTGTTACAGGCAAATTAACTCCTATTTTCAAAAGTGAATATTGCATTCCAGCACCAAATGACCTTTGAACTCCAGCATTATATGCAGATCCAAGAAGTACAGCCATTTCAGGACTATCATATGCGGGAGGAGTAATTCCTGCCATCTTGTGATATGCAATAATAGAATTATAATTCATATTATTTATTTTATTCATAACTACATCTGAGCCTTCAGTATCACGCAAGAAATTATGTATTTGAAAATCACTAATTTTTAAAGGATCTGTTTCTTTAAAGTACTGTTGTCTTTCTTCATTTGTAAATTGAGTTCTAACTACAAACTCACCATTTTTTTTGGAAATTTGTGCAGGACCAATTGTAGTGCCCCAAGCATAACCATACAATTCATCTGCATAAATACCTATAATGTTTCCACCATTCTCATTTTTCATAATACCTTGACCAACTTTATTCATTGCGGCTAAATATTCTGGGCTATTTTTATCGACAAGACCATTGCCATTTTGGGCATAAATATTTGTTCCCATTTTTGATTTCACAAATTCAGTTGCATCAGCATTAAATTCGTCGCCTAAAACTCCATCTTCTTTGCTTGACCAAGTATTTCCTTTAGGATCATAAGTATAGACTTTTCCTGTTGCTGGATCAGTTAACGTTATAGTGCTTGTTTTGCCATCAGAATTAGGATTAACCTTATATTCCCAACCTTTGACTTTATTTAGA
>CAZMDE010000402.1:0-2792 GCA_964564355.1 uncultured Bacteroidales bacterium
GCTAACAACACAGTATTTTCAGGAGTTATTCAAAATGGGTCAGCAACTATAAATTTTAAAAAATCAGGAGCTGGCACATTGACGCTGTCAGGAACAAATACATATACAGGCACAACATTAATCAATGGAGGAACCTTATCTATAGGGGCTGACAATAACCTTGGTACAGGTCAGATTACAATTGCAGGTGGTACACTTTCTGTTACAAATACTTTTACATTGTCAAGGACACAGCTTAACCTTAGTACAGGCACAAACGCCATTGAGATAGCATCCGGTAAAATATTGACATATGCCGGGGTTTTTTATGATGGTAATCTGGGTTATGCTGTTACCATAAAAGGAGCCGGAACCCTCAATCTTACTGGCAGCAGTTCGACATACACAGGAGCGATAACTGTTGATGCTGCAACACTAAAACTGAGTTCTGCCAATGGGAATACTTTTTCTAATGCTTCCTCGCCTTATAAGAGCATGAGTATTACTAACAGTGGTACATTATGGATAAACTTCAGCACTTCAGCTAAAACTCAGAGTATTGGCACCTTTAACATGTCTTCAGGAAATCTGATAGTAGATATAGGTAGCATACTCCTTTACGGTTCATCAACTATTTCCGGAGGTAATATTGATATAAACAGTAATGGGATTTTACAGCCCTGTTATGGATATACAGGAAGTGGTACTCATACATGGACATCCGGCACAATTACTAATAACGGTGCGTTTAACGTTTTGTCATCGTGTGTATTTAATGCCAATGCTAATATCATAGACGGAACAGGAACAGTGCAGATTGACGGAACATTCCAAACTTCTAACCTTAATGGTTTCCGGGGAGGGGAATTTACAGCACTTAAAAACACGATGGGAACAATCACTACTCACTATAACGCAGGAAAAATAGAATACACTGCCACCAGCGGCGACCAGTATATCACTTCCGGTTCTTACTGGCACCTTGCAAGTTCAGGCAATGCTACAAAAATTCTCGCTACAGATGCACCAATATATATTGAAGGAGATATCCAACAGATTGGTGCTGCCTGGACAGTTGATAACAGCACTATAATTTTAAACAGTTCAGTATGGTGGTATCTGAATCAAAGCTTTAACCAGCAGATATGGGACATTACTACTAATTCAACTCTTGCTAATCCAAATGCTTGCAGTTATTATAATCTTGAGATAGCATATGCAGGATCTGGTAAAAATCCTTATTATAATGGTTCTCATCTTACTGTTGCCAATAACTTTACTAACACAAGCGGAAGGTTTGTACTTAACCACGGGCAAGGTAATGTAGTAATGGATGTTTACGGGGATGTTGACATTAACGATGGATGGATAGATTTTAATGGTAATACAAATGAATATACTAACACAGGTACTTACAATACCACGCTGAATGTATATGGTGATTTGAGTTTAGATGCACCCTTAGAAAGCATTACTGTATATTATACATATTATCCTACCAACTCACAAAATGTTGTATTCGCCGGCAGCGGTAACCATAACTTTTCCTCTTATTGGGCTAACATACTGTCTATGACTACTAACCATTATATTAAATTTACTGTGCCCGTAAATAATACGCTGACATTGCTATCAAACCTTGATCTTGATCTAGGTACAACAATGAATAATACCGGCGGTTTGACTGTAAATGGCTCATTAGATTGCGGAGCAACAAATTATTTATATGATGGGTTTCAACCGAGAGGCACTGTAAATTCTCAATTCAGATTAAATTCGGGAGGTACTCTAATTACTGCTAATACATCCGGTATAGATGGTTCTATTCCTCAATATAGTATAGACAGATACTTTATAGACGGAGCAAGCTATGTTTTTAATCCTGCATCAAGCATTACAACACCTTACCCGGTAGCAAATAATTTTGGTTTTGGCTCAAATATTAATAATTTCACAATTGATCCCAAAGCAGGTAATACTGTTACATTAAATTATCCGGTATCAGTATCAGGAACATTTTTATTTACAAGCGGTAAACTTATAATGCCCAGTGGTCTTGGGGGTAATTTTAATATAACAAGTACCGGAACTATTACCGGAGCGGGGTCATTAAATTATGTGGTTACCAATGGCGGAGATAAATTAGGGAGGGAGCAAACAGGGACTGAATTACTTTACCCTGTAGGAGATGCATCAAATTACATGCCGTTGACTTTACCTTCAGGCACACCTGTGGGAAATTATTATGTAAGAATAAAAACACCATCCAGCGGATTAAATACTGCTGATGCACTTACAAAAGTATGGGAAATTGAAAAAAGCGTACCAGTAACCATAGACCCAACTTTTCAATGGACATCAGGAGTACAGGGTTTAAACTTCCCATCCAATCCTGTTTCTTTGTTGAAATATAATGGCAGCGCCTGGTCGAATACAGGTCTTACAGGAAATGTTACTTCCCATACTGTTTCCTTTACAGGAGCATCCTGCTGTTCAGAATTTACACCGGGTTATATGCAGAACTGTGTTGGCGTTACTTCTGTTACCATTGCAAGCAGTCTTGGAGACCCAATAACCGTTTGCGAAGGTGTTCCTGTTTCATTCTATGTCAGTGAAGCTGATGGTGAAGGGGTATTATCATATCAATGGAAAATTGATTCTGAGAACGCTCCGGGAATCTCAACTGCCAGTTCTTATTCTATTAATAGCCCTATTTCAGACAATAGCGGCTCTTATACTTGTGTTGTGTCTAACTGCGGTGGAAATAGTTCTAAAGTAAGCAATGCCATAGGATTGACAGTGAATACCTTTCC
>CAZMDE010000403.1:0-2787 GCA_964564355.1 uncultured Bacteroidales bacterium
TATCAAAATAGTTCTTTTAATTTCTTCTAATTCATCAAACCAAATAATTCTGCTGGGTAATCCAGTTTCATTTTCCGCAATACTTTTCTTAGTTTTGTCCTTTTGATCACTTTCTGGGATTACTATAAGAATTTTATGATTATAAATATTGTTCGCATTTATTTCGTCAGCTTTTTTATATGAGATCCCAAAGCTCAATAAATCATTTTTAAAATCATCAAATGTTAAACTCTTACTTTCTAAATGAGTTTTTAATGATGCCGATTCAATAATCTCATTCCGATAATCAAATATCAAGATCTCTTTTGGCTTCATTAAAAAGAAAGAGTATCCCAACCCTCGTGATTCTCTACACCCTTTTTTATCACAGCAATCAGCTGTTAAAATATACGGAGTGGAAGGGTGATCTTTAGATGTATTCCTATGACCATTTTTCCAGTAGCCATTTTTTGGATATTCATTTCCCTCGAAAATATCTAGTTTATATTCCCCATTGTCAATTTCATCCGGTGGAATTTTTCGCAGGTATGCCGCCGATATTTTCATTTCTAAAATTCCCCATCCGCCAGCACGTAAACTCTGCGTATTATCAAGAATAGGTTTGTTAATTTCAAGCCTTATCTTGTTGACTATTTCATCACAGCTGGGATATAGATTGCAAATTGTTTGCTTCTTACAATCTTGATGAATACTAATCTTGTAATAATTCGGTAAATTAATTTTTGGCAACTCACCTTGGTATTCTCCAGTTATTCTATCATACCCGTCTTCAATATGGATAGTTAATTTTACTTTTCCACCATTATTCCCATGCTTAGCACAATTTCGGATAATATTCTCCAGAATAACGCAAAATGCATCCATGCCGAGTATATCATTTGGAATGGAAACCTTGACATCTTTATCGGTGCAAACAAACTCATATTCGAAATTATCCACCCCACTTATAGTATCTGCCAGAATCTTATTGTCAATAAACTTTTTAAAAACATCTTTTAACAACCAGCGCGTATTTTCTGATACCGGAACAGAGGTCACAATATCAGCAACAAGATCCATTCGTACGCGTAAATTATTGTTGTAAATTGCAAGTAACTCAGGCAATGTTCTTTTGTCTTGCATTTTACCATCTACAAATTCATATTTATTGCTTACTTCCATGGAGTCTTGCTACTTAATAAAGGTTATGATTATGGTTAAAATCCTCAGTTATTATTAACTGATTTGTTTTATTATAGTCCTCACCACGGAGATTATCTTCTTTGCCCAGATAAACTAAACTATGACTACCGTAGTTGTGGCTCATATTGCGAGACATGACAGCTGCTATAGCTGACTTTTTGGCTGAAACAAGTAATTCTATTGTCATTTTTTTAGCATCTTGTTTAGCTGTCCATCTACTAATTGTCTGTAACTTAAGTTTAATTAAATCGTAAATATAATCTCCTAAGCTAAAGGGGGATTTGTCAAGGAATTCTTTAAGATTGATGAAATAGTTATAATTATTTCTTTCAAACTCTTTAAAGTATTTATCGGCTTCAGATTTCTCAACATTAGTTAAAAGAAATGCACAATATAAATAATTGCCAATTAAGGAAACGATTTCGCTTTCTTGACAATAATCGAGGATATCATCAAGGTTAGTTGATAGCCTTACATACCAACTTTTCAAAATTGCTTCGTATAGATAGTTTGAGTATTTAAGTATCTTTTGGTTTAAAATACTTCTAATATCCTTCTCCTTTTCTAAGTATGATTCAGGGAGTGTAATAAAAACTAAGCCAAAAGGATTATTAACGAATTTGTGTTTTATCATTGAAACAAACATGACATTCCTGGGAGAGGTTTCTGAAATTGAAATTTTGAAGTCCTGAAATAGAATTTTTTCAAAAGATTTTACCCCTTTTCTTAATGTCCCATCTTTTAATGCCCAATTCCAAATAAAATCCTTGGTAATGTAATTTGTAGAAGAATTCATCAGAAGCGTGGAGAAGTCATCATTTCCCGTCCCAAAAATATATTTTTCAGTATCAATAAATGCTTTTATTACTTTTTGATCCATGCTTGAAATCACATTATGTTCAAGTTGAGATGGCAGCACATAAGTGAGACTGAAATTGACAGTGCCCTCATCAAAAAGTGACTTTAAGTTTTTTATATTATCAGACTTGATTGCCTTCTCCCAATCATTTAGAACCCCAATAGTAACTATGTTTTTACCAAGTTCTTCTGTTAACTCTTCATTTAGTTTATCTACTATCTGTTGCGGAAGATTCCTGTTTTCAGATTCATTAAACCAACAATAAATATCCGTATATTCGAAATCTCCTCCACACATTATAACAGATTGAATTTTGTCGCCATAACAACCTTCCTTCTTTTTTGGACACATTAGGCATTTCCCAGTATTATGTGTCTCAGGATTTCTCATTAGCTTAGCCTTTTCACTATTCCAAAGTGAAGTTAGGTTTGTATCCTTGAGGTTTCCTAATAAGTTTTGTTTTAATTTCTCATCAAATTCAGGATAAAACTTTACGTTACTATTGGAATCTACGGTAAGTGTATAATATAAAGGAAATGCTTTATATCCTGGGAAAGTAGGTAATTCGAGGCCGGATTTATTTTTCTTAATTATAGATTCTAAGTCATAATAAATATCTCTTAATTCTTTTTTGCTTAAATAACTTTTATGTGAATCTTTTGCTCGACCTAGATTATAAAATAACTGTACACGGGGATAAATATTCTCCGCTATACAAAAACAAAAAAACTCATTTATTTCTGTCT
>CAZMDE010000404.1:0-2755 GCA_964564355.1 uncultured Bacteroidales bacterium
CTCCTCCCCCTTCATAATCTCCTGAGATTGTCAAATCAGGCTGATAAGATCCGATAACAGCTGCTAAATCTAATTTTACATAGGATAAATTACAATCACGAATATATTTTGAAATAATTCTATAAATATAATCATACCATGGTGAATCCATTGACATTGTGTAACAGGTTTCACCTAATGTAGAACCGGAAACATCATGTACTAAAACCGACTTTCCGGATTTATCTTTTAAAGTCCAATCGGGATGGTTTTTCACAACTTCGCTGTTTATATTGGCAGTAGCGAACGAAAACCACATACCCGCTTTCATTCCTTTTTCAACAATATATTTACATACAGGAACCATGCCTTCAGGAAACTTTGTTTTATCTGCATTATAATTTCCCATCATATCATACCAACCACAATCAATTATAAACAAATCGGTTCCAGAACCTTGTAAGGCATCTACAGATTCTTTTATAATCGATTCAGTAATATTTGTACGAAACGGTCGCCAGGTGTTATACATTAAAAGTGGTTTTTGTTTATGGGCATTCAGTCTTATATCAGCATACTTCCGTATGAACTCAGCAAAGTCACTCTCATATGCCAACTGCCAGGTTTGAGCTTCAACCGGACATAAAAATACTTTCGGACTAAGAAACGCCTCTCCTTTTTTAAGCACTTTTTTAAATGGAAAATTGTCGCTCGATTTTGATAACCCAATTTGTATCAAAGGAAAACCTCCGGTATAAATTTCGGTATTCTTTAACACAGACATAGCCTCATTTCCGATTATCAAACCTTGTTTGCTCCGTTCATCGTACATAAGCAGTGCAGCATCATTATAATTTCCTTTGTATGGAGCTGTCTCCAGATTTTGACCGTATCCTGTATGAATTTCTGAAACATGAACTCCAGACACATCGATATTAAGGCTTTCGATATCTAAATTTGTCAATGTGATATCTTTATCAGAATAGTTTCTTATACATATCTGTTTACGAACCAATGAAATATTTTCGTAAACCCAAAAATTCAATTTTACTCCAATACCTTCCGCTATCGAATTCACTTTCCCTTGTAATTCAATCTCTAAATGCTGTATACCTTTTAGTTCGTCTTTTTTGTGTTGGAGATAGACAAACGAAGCGGATGTTAATTTTTTATTATTTAGATAAAATGAAAACTCATTACTCTGATTACGAACAAATTCTTTTGAAGTTTTGAGGTTGGTAAGTTTATTTGTAAATACAACAGAATCCTTTACAATAAATTTTCTTGCTAATTTTTCGTTTTTAATTTCAAAAGCTTGTTGGGCTACACCAACCTGATTTAAAAGCAGACACAAAACAATGGCAATTGAAAGTCTCATAAAAATTGTTTATTAAAAATTTCGACAAAGAGTTGAATAAACCCTGCCAGCAACTACATTAAAAGTTTATAAATCTTTGAGAATATTTTTTATTGGTTTCATCAATCAAAGCAACAATATATATTCCTTTACTAATTGAGTCTAATAGAACTATTTTATCAGGATTATCTTTACTTAAAATAACATTCCCGGTAAGGTCGAAGATCTTCATATTCGAGAAATATCCTGATAACATTAAAGTTTTTTCCGAATTATTAAAATACAAGTATTTACACTCTTCCCTTGTTGCATATACTGATGTTGTAGCTCCTCCTATCTGATCTGAAGTTTGTGTAACACCATTTATTATGCTGCCATTAAGGTATGCGACTGTCAATTTTGGATCATAAGGATTATTAAACGGGGAAGTATAGATCATCGGATTTAAACCGGCAGTCCAATTGAATTTTGCTCCCTCTTCAACTGTAAAGATAGCCCCTGAACCACCTATAGTATTTGTTACATTTAATGCACCTCTTAAAGGTGTAACCAAATTAGTCACATTTAACGTTCCACCCCTCTTTACTGTTATTCTGCTTTTTTCTGTTGTAGTGGCATTATTGCACAAATATAACGTTCTACAAGTAACATTTCCATAAAAATCAAAACTACTGATTCCATTTCCCTGTCCCTGAGAAGAAGCAGGAGAAAGGTAATATACCGGACCAGATATAGTTGTTTCTTTAGCAACTGTAATTTTAGATCCGGAAGCCGCTATGGCCAATCCGCTGGTACAATTAATTGTAGGTAAACTAATTAAACAATTTGCAGCATTAATATTTAGGTTAATTATTTTCAGGTTAGCCGATCCTGTACCTGATATATTACAAGATAAACCTTTTAAAGTAATAACAGCTCCTGTAACAGCACTTCCTTTTTGTCCAAAAATTATTGAACCGTTACATTTCACTGAACCATAGATATTTGTTATCAAATTTGCGATTTGCATATTTGACATGGCTAAGGTTCCATCTACAGTTAAGTTTTTACAAAGTTCGACAGTTGTAGATGCGCTTGTGTTAATATAATAATTTACAGTATGTCCCAAATCAATTACAACATCAACATCTTGTGTAGGAACAACTCCACCGATCCATGTATCAGGATTAGTCCAGGCACCGGATTGAGCAGACTTAATCATGGTAATAGTAGTATCAGTCCGAAAAGGTACAGCCGGTAACCCTGCACTGTTATAGAGATTCACATCAGCGTTATAACAATTATATGCATATCGGATATATTTGGGGTTCTGAACCTGACTACATTCAACCTGAACTGACTCCTTATCCAATAAAACTGCATTGGCAGGATAGAAAATCCTATCATTTCCTGCAAGCATAAAATGACGAATATTAGTTG
>CAZMDE010000405.1:0-2748 GCA_964564355.1 uncultured Bacteroidales bacterium
TTTGAATAAGATGTACCTCTTAATGGAAAAGCAGCATAATAGAGGTCATGATGGAGCAGGGATTGCAAATGTAAAGCTTGATATATTGCCGGGCAATAAATACATGAGCCGGGCACGTTCAAATTCTGATAATGCTCTTCAGGAAATCTTTAAGGGAATTTATTCTAATATACAGAGTCTTTGCAACGGAGACGCAGAAAGGTTTAAGGATGTTAACTGGCTGAAGCAGAATGCGGAATTTACAGGGGAATTGTTTTTAGGACATTTGCGTTATGGCACATTTGGCAAAAACAGCATTTTTACTGTTCATCCCTTAATAAGGGAAAATAACTGGCTTACAAGAAACCTTGCTATTGCGGGTAATTTTAATCTTACCAATGTAGATGAGCTTTTTGATACACTTGTAAATATCGGTCAGCACCCTGTAGAAACATCGGACACAGTTACTGTACTGGAAAAGATAGGACATTTTCTGGATGAGGAAAATGAAGAGTTATATTTAAAATTCAGAGAACAGGGTTTATCTAAAAGAGAAATCACAGGTCATATTATTAAAAATATAAATCTTCAGAATGTGCTTTCAAACTCATGCAAGTATTGGGATGGAGGTTATACTGTAGCAGGCATTTTAGGACACGGGGATGCTTTTGTATTGCGCGACCCGATAGGTATAAGACCGGCATTTTATTACAAGGACGATGAGGTAGTGGTAGTAGCTTCCGAACGCCCTGTTATACAGACAGCTTTTAATGCAGAGTATGATAATATTAAAGAAATCAAACCGGGACATGCGCTGATTATAAAGAAGGATGGAACTACAGGGGAGTTTTTATGCAAAGAGCCTGAGCAAAAGAAGTCATGTTCATTCGAGAGGATATACTTTTCAAGAGGAACTGACAAAGAGATATATCTTGAAAGAAAAAAGCTTGGCAAGCTTCTTGCACCATCTATACTAAAAGAAATTGATCATGATATAGAAAATACAGTATTTTCTTACATACCTAATACAGCGTCAGCAGCTTTCTATGGCTTGCATGAGGAGTTGAACCTTTTCTGCGATAAAATAAAAAGGGAAAGGATAATACAGCTCGGCAGCTCATTAAATGACAAGAATCTTGAGCAGATACTTTCGTTGAAGGTGCATATAGAAAAGGTAGCAGTGAAAGATGTTAAGCTAAGGACTTTTATAGCAGATGATGATAAAAGGAATGACCTGGCAGCGCATGTTTATGATATTACTTACGGAACAATCAGAAAGGGGATTGATAATCTTGTTGTGATTGATGATTCGATAGTAAGGGGAACTACTTTAAAAGAGAGCATAATCAGCATACTTGACAGGTTAGGTCCTAAGAAAATAGTTATTGCTTCGTCGGCGCCACAAATCAGGTATCCTGACTGCTATGGCATAGATATGTCGAACTTAACTGATTTTGTTGCTTTCCGTGCAGCTATCGCTTTATTACATGATACCAAGCAAAGCCATATTATTAATGAGGTTTATAATAAATCAAAAGCCCAGGAAAAGCTGCCAAGAACTGAAATAGTAAATAATGTAAAAGAGATATATAATACTTTTACAAATGAGCAGATTTCTGAAAAGATTACTGAGCTATTGACACCACAGAATATTAATACAAAGGTTTCTATTATTTATCAGACGATTGAGGATTTGCATGAGGCTTGTCCTGACAGCAAAGGCGACTGGTATTTTACAGGCGATTATCCGACACCAGGCGGTAATAAGGTTGTTAATACTGCTTTTATTAATTATATAGAAGGGAAGAAAGGGAGAGCGTATTGAGCAATTAACAATTAACAATTAACAATTAACAATTAACAATTAACAATTAACAATTAACAATGAGCAGGAATTAGGAGTTAGGAATTGTAAAATTTATATATTATATGAAGAGAGTAAGTTTATTTATAATGTTGATTTTAGTGGCATTTTCATTTCCTTTGTATTCACAGAAAAGCGCTGAAGATTATGTTGAGGAAGGATTGGATTATAATATTTCAGGTAATAATGAAAAGGCAATACAGTCTTTAACAAAAGCATTGGAAATGAATCCCAGGTTTATATCAGCCTGGGTAATCAGAGGCGATATAAAAAGTGAAATGGGAGATTACAAAGCCGCTATTTCAGATTATGACAGGGCAATAGAGCTGGCACCTACAGACCCTGATGCATACAAGAACAGGGGTAATGTTAAAGTTAAAATGCAGGATTATTCAGGAGCAGTAAATGATTATACATTGACTGTTGAAAGGAATGGCAATGATGCAGAAGCATACAACTTCAGAGGAAAAGCAATGGCATTAGCAGGCAATTATGACGCTGCAATGAGAGATTATAATAATGCCCTGGAATTAAACAAAGACTATGCAGAACCTTATGCCAATAGGGCTGATGCTAATATACACCTTAATAAATATTTTGAAGCAATAGCAGATTGTAATAAAGCGATACGTCTGAAAGCGGATATGTCTGAAGCTTATTATTTCAGGGGATTATGCAAAGTTAATCTTAGCGATAAGATGGGCGGTTGCATGGATCTCAGCAAAGCAGGCGAATTAGGATATGTGGATGCTTATATCGCTATAAAGAAATACTGCCAGTAACAATACAATTAGCAATTAACAATTAGCAATTAGCAATTAACAATTAACAATTAGCAATTAACAATTAACAATTAACAATTAGCAATTAACAATTAACAATTAACAATTAACAATTAGCAATTA
>CAZMDE010000406.1:0-2746 GCA_964564355.1 uncultured Bacteroidales bacterium
GTTAGAAGATAGAAGCTGTAAAATAGATACAAGATATAGAATGTTGATATTAAAAAAGTTATATACAGAATTAATAATCCAAAATCCTTAATCTGAATTTAAGAAACAGGAGGCTCATTACTGTCTCATTGCTATAGCTTTGCTGTCTGATTACTAACTCATTACTAACGCTATTACCCCCTTTGGACATAGCTTTGCAATAGCTTTACAATAGTTTTGACATCCCATTGCCCAATTGATTATTTTTGCAAATCATTAATAAATTTTAAAATTCAGTGGCAGATTTATTTAAGGGGAAATTATACAAGACTATTTTTTATGTAGTTATTTTTTCTATAGCAATGGCTTACCTTGAATCTGCTATAGTTGTCTATTTGAGAGCTTTGTATTATCCTATGGGTTTTGTCTTTCCTTTAAAGATTATATCTCATAATATTGCAATAACAGAGTTTTTTCGAGAACTTGCAACATTGGTTATGTTGTTAGGTATAGGAATTATTGCAGGTAGGTCAAATATTGAAAGATTTGCTTTTTTTATATTTTCTTTTGCAATATGGGATATTTTTTATTATGTTTTCCTAAAGTTTATATTAAACTGGCCTGAATCTTTTCTCACATGGGATATTCTATTTATGATTCCATTAATCTGGGTAGGACCTGTAATTGCCCCGATTATTAACTCACTAACAATGATCTTGCTAGCATTGATAATAATATATAATTGTGAAAAGCGAAGAGCGAAAATAGAAGAGCAACGAATAGGTGTTGTAAACTGGGTTTTACTGATTATTGGTTCGTTTATAGTTATAGTTTCATATACTATGGATTATACGATATTTATGCTTGATAAGATGACTTTCACAGAATTATTAAGCTTTAATAATACAGATATTGTTATAAGATTTACATCTTTGTATATCCCTTCACATTTTAACTGGTATATCTTTTTTACAGGTGTGTTATTTCACCTGATAGCTATTGCAAGACTTTTCAGGAAGAAAAGAGAACGTATCAAGGAGTAAGGAGTAATGAAAATGAACAGTAAACCATAAATTATTCAGGTTATTTTGTGAAATTTGATAAGCGGAATTTAGCAGTAAAGTATATAATATTGTCCGTGTTAGTATTAGCATGGGGGAGTTCTTTTATCTTAATGAAAGAGGGACTGAAAGTCTTTACAAGCGGTGAGGTTGCCGGAATAAGAATATCTGCAGCTTTCCTGTTTTTATTGCCTTTAGGATTCAGGCATTTTAAAAATATACCAGCTAATAAATGGAAGTATATTGCTTTATCTGGCTTTATAGGGTATTTTATTCCAGCATTTCTTTTTACAAAGGCTGAAACAGAATTAGACAGCTCGATTGCTGGAATTCTTAATTCAACTACACCTTTGTTTACATTAATTATTGGTTTTGCTTTTTACAAATTAAAATCATATTGGTTAAATATTTCCGGAGTTTTCGTCGGGCTTATCGGAGCAATAGGACTAATGTACATAAATGGAAAGGGTAACATAAGCATTAACTTTAGCTATGGAGCATTGGTAATGTTTGCTACATTGCTATATGCATTAAATATAAACATAATCAAGACTAATCTTAAAAATGTACATTCTACCTCATTAACTGTTTTTCTGTATTTGATAATAGGTCCTTTTGCTTTGGTTTACCTGTTTGGATATACTGACTTTGTAATACACCTGACGGCTTCGCCAATAGGAATAGAGAAATTTGGCTATGTTTTAATATTAGGAATTGTATGTTCTGCACTTGCAACAATAATATATAATTACCTGATAAAAATTACAGGTGTATTATTCGCTGCTTCAGTTACTTATCTTATGCCTATAGTTGCAATAATGTGGGGAATCTTAGCTGGGGAAAAATTTAAATCCATTTACTTTTTATTTATTTTGCTTATTTTATCAGGAGTTTATATGGTGAACTACAGGTATTCTAAAAATAAATTTTAAATTTGCTGTTTATATTAGATTTATAAAAGAAGAAATGCCTCAACAATTATTAAAGATAAAAAATTACATATACAAACATTCGTTATTTATCTCATTCTTAATAATTGTTTTATCTTTTACTTTTAGTCGTTTACCTTTTTTTATATGGGCACCAATTCCCGAATTCTGTGCTGATACATTTGACTATTTCTATTTTATAGAAAAATTAGATAAAGGTATTTTACCTTCATTTAATTTTTTACCTCAGGGTTTTGCTTATTTCAGTTTTATAATAGGATTAATAAGCAATAAAATTATAGCAATTATCTATGCTCAGAATATTTTACTGCTTTTAACTTCACTTTTTTTAATAAAAGTAATCCACAAATACTATTCATGGGTTTCGGTTTTTTGTTCGATTGCTTTAAGTATTTATATCATGGACAGTTATGTAATACGTTTGGATACTGCATTAATTACTGAGTCAATTTATTCGACCTCAATGATATTTATTTGTGCTTTATTTATAAGTGCTGTTAATTCTAATAATAAAATTATATGGATGCTATTATCATCTTCACTTATATTACCTGCTCTTATTCGTTCTAATGGATTATATATTTATTTTATTCCATTATGGTTGATATTTTATATGATAATTAATAAGTTTTCTATGAAATATTATTTCTACCTGATAGTACCTTTCATTACTCTAAATTTGATTTGGCTTACATATAATAAAATTGTAGACAAAAGGTTTCATGTTCCATATGTATCAAGATTAAATAAGGTTTC
>CAZMDE010000407.1:0-2745 GCA_964564355.1 uncultured Bacteroidales bacterium
GTCAAATTACCATTTCCAAGTATTTTTATCAAATCTTTTTTAGAAGCTAAGCCGTTTTTAATAATAACTTCAGGATTAATATCAGTTAAGCCTTTATCCACAGCTAACTTCTGTAAAACAGATATGTTAACGCCTCTATATTCTACTCTTGCGAAATTTTTAAAACCAAACTTAGGGACTCTTCTGTATAAAGGCATCTGCCCACCTTCAAAACCATGTTTATGTTTATATCCGGATCTTGACTGAGCGCCTTTGCTTCCTCTGGTTGAAGTTCCACCTCTACCTGACCCCTGGCCTCTGCCAATTCTTTTTCTTCCTTTAACAGAACCTGCAGCAGGTTTTAAATTACTTAAATCCATCTTTGTTTATTTACGATTTACAAATTATTTTATTTCTACAACTTTTAGCATATGACTAACTTTGGCTATCATACCTTCTATCTGAGGAGTAGCAGTAACGTCCACTTCTCTGTGCATTTTTCTAATACCTAAAGCTTTTAAAGTACGTTTTTGTCTTTCTGGCCTGTCAATGCTGCTTTTAATCTGTGAAATTCTCAATTTCTTCATTTATTCTATTTTTAACCGTTAAATACTTTGCTTAAAGATATTCCTCTTAATTGTGCAACAGTTTTAGCATCTCTCAATTGTAAAAGAGCATGAATAGTAGCTTTAACAACACTATGAGGATTTGATGAGCCTTTTGATTTAGCTAAAACATCCTTAATACCGACACTTTCAAAAACAGCTCTCATTGCACCACCGGCAATAACTCCAGTACCCGGAGCAGCAGGTTTCATATACACATTTGCACCGCAATATTTTCCGTTTTGTTCGTGAGGTATGGTTCCGTTAAGAATTGAAACTTTTACAAGATTCTTCTTTGCATCATCCACTCCCTTTGCAATAGCTGCAGTGACTTCACTTGCTTTACCTAATCCGTAACCAACTATTCCCTGTTCATTTCCTACCACTACAATAGCAGAAAAGCTGAAAGTTCTCCCCCCTTTGGTAACTTTAGTTACTCTTGATACATGTACAAGCTTATCTTTAAATTCAACTTCGCTTGATTTAACTCTTTTTATATTCGTATTTGCCATTTCGTATTAAAATTTAAGTCCAGTTTCTCTTGCTGCTTCTGCTAATGATTTAACTCTTCCGTGATATAAATAACCATTCCTGTCAAAAACCACATTTTTAATGCCGGCTTCAATAGCTTTTGATGCAATTAATTTGCCAACTAATTTTGCCTTTTCAGTTTTATTAATTTTATCTGCAGGAATTTCTTTTGTATCTGATGAAGCAGATACTAATGTTTTGCCAATTGAATCGTCAATTACCTGTGCATATATTTGTTTGTTGCTTCTGAAAACTGTTAACCTGGGTATTTCAGGAGTTCCATGAACAACTTTTCTGATTCTCATTTTAATTTTGAACCGTCTTATCTCTGTTTTACTTTTCTTTGATATCATTGCAATTTATGATTTAAAATTTATTTAGCTGATGCTGCTGTTTTACCTGCTTTTCTCCTTAATATTTCATTCTGGAATTTAATACCTTTTCCTTTATAAGGCTCAGGTTTCCTGAATGAGCGGATTTTTGCAGCAACCTGCCCTATTAATTGTTTGTCAATTGAACTTAGAATAATTGTTGGATTCTTTCCTCTTTCGGTAATTGCCTGAACTTTTATTTCTTTAGGCATTTCCAATATAATTGTATGTGAATAGCCTAAAGTCAGTTCAAGTAACTGTCCTGTTGCAACAGCTTTATATCCTACTCCAACTACTTCCTGAGTTGTCGTAAATCCTTCTGATACGCCTTTTACCATATTTGCTATCAGAGACCTGTATAATCCATGAAATGCCCTATGCTGGTTCTGATCTGTTTCCCTTTCAAGCGATAGAGTTGAACCTTCTATTTTCACTTTTATGCTGGGGTCTAAAACCTGGGATAATTCACCCTTGGGACCTTTTACAGTAACTTCATTATTATCCGAAATGTTAACTTTAACATCCTTGGGTAATTCTAACGGTAACTTTCCTATTCTTGACATTTTTTCCTCCTGATTAACTTATATAACATAATACTTCACCGCCAACTTTGATTACTTTTGCTTCCTTATCAGTCATCAATCCTTTTGATGTAGATATAATAGCAATGCCTAATCCATTCATTACTCTTGGCAAATTTTCAGCATCAACATATTTCCTTAATCCGGGTTTACTTACCCTTAGAAGTTTTGTAATAGCTGACTGTTTTGACAATGGATGATATTTTAAAGCTATCTTAATAATTTCAGGTTTGGTGTCTTCCTGAAATTTGTAATTTAAAATATATCCTTTATCAAATAATATTTTCGTTATCTCCTTCTTTAACTTAGATGAAGGAATTTCTGTAATTCTGTGATTTGATTTCACAGCATTTCTGATTCTTGTTAAATAATCTGCGATTGGATCTGTAACCATATATATTTAGTTGAACGTTGTTAGTTTATTGTTGATTGAAATTTTATTCCTAATTCCTAATTCATAATTACTAATTCATAATTACTTATTACCAGCTTGCTTTTCTTATTCCGGGTATAATACCGTTTGATGCCATTTCCCTGAAGTTTATACGGGATATTCCGAAGATTCTCATATAACCCCTGGGACGTCCGGTTAATTTACACCTGTTATGCAAACGAATTGGACATGCATTTTTTGGAATTTTCTGCAATGCTGTATAATCTCCTGCAGCTTTCAATGCC
>CAZMDE010000408.1:0-1760 GCA_964564355.1 uncultured Bacteroidales bacterium
CGGAAGATCAACATTATCCGGTATAAGGTTATCGTATACCATTTTTTTGAGTGTTTTCAGTGCAGAAATTCCGGTACCACCTATTCCTATTGCTATATGAATGGAGTCATCATGCGCTACCTTTTGATTGTTGCGTGTAATTCCGTTACCTGTTGAAATGTTTAATGAATCGTACATACTGTTCTCCTTTATTTCAATTTAATGATACATTGTGAAAAATGTTACCTTTATTCCTTTATTCATAGATGAAGTTGGCGATATAATTGTTTGAATATCTGGTTGTATTTTTACTTGATAATGTCCTCTTAAATCTCCAGATTGATCAGAATATATTTTTCTCAATGACCTGAATATTACATACCCCTTACCTGTTGCATCAATTCTACTATAAGCACCTAGTCCTTGTCTGTCTGCAATTATGTCTTTTAGTTTTACGCTTCCTTTAATAGGGTCACAAGAAACCGGTGGAAGATCTACATAATCTTCATTATTAAATACTTCCACCATGATTTGTCCATAGAACTTTTTGTTTTTCTGTCTAATGATAAGCAGCAAAATTATTAGCAGAATTATTGCCAAGCCTATCCCGACATATTTTGCTATTAATACAAATATATTGACAATACTAAATTCAATATTGAATGAGCAAGTGGCTCCTTGCTTGTCGGTTGCTAAGACGCTAAGGTTTTTCACTCCTGTCTGTTTTGGTGTAATTAAAAGATTACTTTTAGAAATTATGGCTTCGTCCTGATCAAAATCTGATTTTTCTATTTCGAATATTAAATCTGTATCTTCTGAATCCTTAACTATTTTACCTAAGTCAAGGTTAGATTTGGTTTTAAAAAATGGCCATATTACAATTGTTTTCTTAATTTTACTATTGCTGACAGTAGGAGCCGAGTTTCCTACATTTAAAGTTATAGAGTTACTAATGCCTTCTATTCCTTCGCCAGAAACTTTTGCGGTGACATAAAAAGTCCCGAAATCATTCAGCTGAATTTCCGCGAAAAATGCGGAGTTTTTTGAAACTAAAGGTACTTCCTTTATTTTATCAGTCAAACTGTTCTTAATAATTAAAGTTCCCTTATAATCAACATATACAGACGGTTCTTGAACAATAACACCATTTGATTTTATCTGTGTTTTTACTTCTATTGTAGTTCCTATTTTGTATGTATCTTTGGGATTTATAACCACACTTTCTACTACAAAGTTTAAATTACGAACCATATCAATCCTAATGTGCTCTCCAGGAATACCTTTCGCAACCAACCGCCAATTTCCTTTCATGGGGTTTGTAATTTTAATAACAGTAAAGGTTTTACCTTCTATCTTTAATTGTTCAAGCTCACTCTTCGAATATGCAATACCTGAAGGCTTAAATATAGTGAGATTTGCTAATTTTTTTACTGAATATAATACTATATTTACCTCTTCTACACCTATGCTTGGCACATAAAAAGCTTTTTCAATTGTCCCAGTTTTATCAAAAACACCATTTAGTATATTTTCACTTTTGGTATTGTAGATTAAATTATAAAATTCATTAAAAACAGTTGTAAGGTCTTGTGAATTCTTGACCTCTAAAAATTTACCGCCGGTCGCATTTGCAATATCGCTAACCTCAGAAACTTTTGCCTTTCCGTCAGCATTTAAGGCAACGCCATATACTGGATATTTGTTATTTCTCGCCGACTTAATTGCATTTTCTTTTAATGTTTTAGACCTCTCGTATGTACTTTTACCTTTTTCTGTCAAAG
>CAZMDE010000408.1:1770-2736 GCA_964564355.1 uncultured Bacteroidales bacterium
GTCACGTGATTTGTCAAGCATTGAAGTGGCAGCATTTAAAGCCATTCCTATATCGGTATATCCTTTGGGCTTGCTATTCCTGAAAACTTCCGAAATTTCTCTCTTGTTATTCAATGAGTCAACTTTTATAAGTTCGCTTTTTGCTAAAATTGTATCATCAAATACAATGCTTCCAACCTTATTCCCTTTTTCACTTAGTATTCCTAAAAATAAATCAATAGCCTCAAAACGCCAGCCCGGACTATCAGTTTTTGCCATTGATCCACTGCTATCAACAACAAATACAATGTTGAACTTATTTACATCTTTGTTCTCAGCACTTACTCCTACGATTGACTGAGTTAATGAAATAAGCACCAGTAGAACAATACATGTTTTTTTTAATAATTTTCTCATTGCTTGTTGGCCTCCTAAGAATTTTCTTTACGCATAATTATTTTATTATTTTCAATTGTATAATCAAAAGTCTTTATTGTAATAGGCTTAAATCCTTTTCCAGATTCTGTCCAATACTCATCGTAGGTTATCTTTTTTGGAGTTGTAGTCTTCAATTCATAAAATGTTAGATTGTTAAGCACTTCATCGCTGCTTTCCTCATTATTAATTGCATATTCGCAGTAAAATTCTTTGCTAATTAAAGAGTCTAGCATTTTGGAGACAGTGTCCTTTTCTCCATTTATAGAAATTTGTTCCTCGTTAGAATTGATAACAGCATTTGTTACATTTATATTATCCTCATCAGAAATTTTGATTGTTTTATTTTCAATAACTCCTTTAATTAAACAGATCTTATCCTTGTATTTTGTTGAAATTTGATCACTACCATCAATATCAATTTTCAATTGTATTGAACCGTCCAACGATTTAAAAACGTATCCTTCAGCTTTTGTATCTTCAATAATCTCACCAATGTACTGTTGATCAGAAACCGCCTCATCTGAGTTTGAATTATTATACGACGTTTCA
>CAZMDE010000409.1:0-307 GCA_964564355.1 uncultured Bacteroidales bacterium
TTTCAGATTTAAACATATCAGGATAATTAAGGAAAACCGGAACCATCTCATCAAACCATCTATTCATACGCAGATCAGGTATTCTTAAACTATTGCTGAAAACATCTGCGTAAGGAGTATGGAGCTTGCTCATAATTTCAAGAAAAGATTTGTCATATATCAAACCCGGAAGAGAGTTGCCATTTATGATAATTAAAGGCAAGCGGGAAGCTTTTACCTTATTAAAAGATTCAGGAGATAATTCATAATTAAACCCTTTTTGAGAATTCATAAGCTCGTTGCTCCATATTATTGGAGATATCTTTTG
>CAZMDE010000409.1:317-2732 GCA_964564355.1 uncultured Bacteroidales bacterium
AAAACCCGGCAGGCTGTCAAGATATAAGCAGACAGGCATTAAGCTCCCAAGGCATACAAAATCTATCCGGTCTTCGCAATTAGAAAAGACATTTCTTATTATGCTTAAACTGCCGGATATGTTATTTTTCAGAACTTCCTTTTCATTTCCCCACTTCATATCTACAGCATCCCTGCAGTTCTTAGCTTTTATATTTAATTTATTTATACCCGTAAGAACTCCTTCATGATGCAAAGTGTTAAGCAAAGATTTCACTTTAATATACCCTTCCTCAGCAGGTAAAACACCGGGTGACACGGTTATAGCCAGAACCCTGACATCAGGTGCTGCAAGGAGCATAGTTATTGCTCGCAAATCATCTATTCCTCCATCAGTGTCAATAATAATGAAATGATGAGGTTTAAAAGGATGACAGAAAATATTTGCTGATATGCAAAAAAACAATAAAATAAGAGCGAACTTTCTCATAACTAACTACGAATTGCTAAACACTAAATTTAAAAATGCAGATTTATTCCTCCAAAGGCAATAAATCGCGGCATGGGATATCCATAATTGATATAATATTTCCTGTCAGTCAGATTTTCTCCTTTCACAAAAACATCAAAATTTTTATTGAAAGTATATGAGATTTTACTGTTCAACAGAGCATAGCTTGTCTTTAATTCTTTCGGAGTAATTTGAGTATAAAGATTCATGATATTCTGCAGAGAAAGATTAACCGACAGCTTTTTCCACTTATATGTTCCGCTCACAAACATCTGCTGTTCAGGTGTTGCAATTATATGGTTGTGCATAGATATATAGCTATAATTGGCAGAGAAAAAAAGATTCTTTAACACCTTGTAATTACATGCAAATTCTAAACCTGTATTGGAAAAAGAACCTGTGTTTTCGTTATTGGGACCTTTAGCTCCCAAAACAGTCATAATTAGATTGTCACCATAAGCCCTGAAACCCGTCAGTTCGATGGAAAGCTTGTTGTTAAGAAATTGTTGCAATATGCCTATTTCATAATTAATCATACGCTCAGGATTAAGATTCGCATTTGCCGGAGTCCATAGGTAAAGCTCGCGAATTGAAGGACTGCGAAAACCTTTGGCAACTGAAGCTTTTATTGTTGTAGTAGATGTAAGATGATAAGCCAGACCTCCTGTCGGAACCGACTCATTGCCGTAAACACTGTTATGTTCGAGACGGAAACCTGCATTCAAAACAAGCTTATCATATAATACCTGCTGAATATATAGATATTCTCCTAATTCCCATACGGTAGTATCTCCAAAAACCATGCCTTTATTATTCATGGCGTAAATGTTTTCTGCAATGCCTCCGTAGTTTTTAAAGTCTATACCAAATGTAATAGTGTTGCCTTTAAAAGGCTTATAGGATTCATAAACTACTAAACCATAATTATTGTCCTTTGAGTGAAACCCATCAGAAATATTATGCTCACCAAAATTATAGAAGAACCTGGCTGAGCCGCTGAGTTTGTCAAATGTATTGTCAAAGCTGAAAGCGCCCATTCCTCTTGTAATATTTATTGAAGACCCTATAGGTCCTTTTTCTGGTCCTGGGTCTGAAGCCTGAAAATTGGCTAGACTAAAATCTGCATTTAATTTAAAATGACTGTTAAAATCATAACCCATTCGTATATAGCCATTATTTACAAGAAATGAGGAGGAAGGCCGGTCTCCGGCTGTCTGGTCGTGATTATAAGAAGCAAACACATTAAACCCTTCATGTTTGTAACCTCCATTAGCCATAAATTTTTCTGTATTGAAAGAACCATACATAGCACGTCCGTTAAAGCTATAACCTTCTTTATCCTGCTCCTTTGTTATGATGTTTATTACTCCTCCCATTGCATTTGTTCCGTATAATGTGGAAGCAGGACCACGTATAACTTCAACTTTCTCAACATCTGAAGCAATGTAAGCATCGGATAAAGGATGCCCCATTATTCCCATAAACTGCGGATTGCCATTTAACAAAACAAGCACTTGTGTGTTTGGATTACCTCCAATGCCGCGAAGACTTATTTGTCCTGCAGAACCCGTCGAAACTCCGAATCCGGTTATTCCTCTTTCAGTTACAAACAAGCCGGGAACCTGTTGGCTCAATACAGGTAACAGTGCAGATTCAGAGCTTTGCTCAATCTGCTCTTTGGTTACAACTGAAACTGTTAATGGTATGTTGTTACGATTTACTACAATCTTGCTACCTGTTATAATAACTTCATTAAGATTTTTAATTTGGGGAGTGTCTTTTTTTTCTTGTGCGTAAGAATTTGATATTATGTATAAAATAATACTTAATAAAAATATTCTCTTCATAATAAATCAATTTAAATTTAGTTGATAAATAAATATATCGTGTTACGAAATTAAAATTAGTAATATTTTGATTGCAAAA
>CAZMDE010000410.1:0-432 GCA_964564355.1 uncultured Bacteroidales bacterium
TTCTGTTTTTCGTCTCTGTCTCCTTGTTTTTCGTCTCTGTCTCCCTGTTTTTCGTGTCTGTCTCCTTGTTTTTCGTGTCTGTCTCCCTGTTTTTCGTGTCTGTCTCTCTGCTTTTCGAGTTTGTCTCTCTGCTTTTCGAGTTTGTCTCTCTGATTAATTAAAAACTTTGATAAAACCTACTCTTCCAATTGCTTAAAAGTAATGTAGCGGTTATTATAGAGACCTGTGAGGAATTTATTAATTCTTTCGACTACTGGCTTTACTTTATCTCCGAATTGTGTTTCTAACTCTTTGCAAATCTGGAGAACATTCCTCTTGCCGTCAATCAGGAGCCATGTGGCAGAGCCTATTTCGTCAAGCTTTATTTGAATGAATTCTGAACGGGAACGGGGTATAAATAAATTTCTGAATTTCTCATTCTTGAATCTTGGA
>CAZMDE010000410.1:442-2727 GCA_964564355.1 uncultured Bacteroidales bacterium
GGAAGTAATAAAGTGATATTATTATCATCTTCTGCTTTAAATTCTATTTTTTTAATAGGAATCAAATCAAGACTGTTGGTGTTTTTAAGTATTTTACGTCGCTTCAAAAAGTTCATTGGCTTATTGGTTTATTGGTTAAAATCAAGTTTGATAGCATGGAGGTTATTGATGAAAGTATATTCTATTTTGAATTTATATAGTTCAGTTATTTTCTTTACAATTGATAGTCCTAATCCTAATGAATCAGAATCAACCTTAGCCTTTTTGAATCTGCTGAATAATTCTTCGGGTCTAAGACTTGATTCTTCGCCAAATGGTTCACCTGTGTTTGTTATAATTAATCTGGATTTGTCTAATTCAATATTAATAAAACCATTATCAATATTATGCTTTATAGCATTACTTAGGAGATTTGATATTAAAACATTGGCAAGAGCAGGATTCATTTGAATTTTGAATTCTGAGTCCTGAATTCTGAATTCTTTATTAACAGTAATATGCTTTAAATCTATTATTTCTTCAAAGTCATCGAGATATTTATCAATTAAATCTGTGAGAACAATATCTTTTGTTTTGCTAAACTGAAGATTGTCAATTTTAGTAATAAGCAAAAGAAACTGGTTGAGTTTTGAAAGGCGGTTAGAAGCTTCATAAATATCCTGTATCTGTTTCATTTGACCGGCTGTCAGATTTTCCGACTGTATTAGCAGCTCGAGCTTTGATTTAATAATAGCAAGAGGAGTCTGTATCTCATGCGAAGCATTCTCTGTGAATTCCCGCAGGCTGACAAAATCCTGGTTTATCTTATCAGACATAAGCTTCAAAACATCATTGAGAAGAGCAAATTCAGATATCTTGGTTTCCTTCAGATTTAACCTTGAATCTTTACTTATCTTATAATTTTTAATCTTGTTTATTGTATCATAAAAAGGAACCCAGATTCTTTTAGAAACAAAATAATTAACCAAAATTAGAACAACAAATAAAGAAACAACAAGGAAAAGCATAAGAAAGAATATGCTTTTGACAAGGTCACTTCTTTTTATCAATGACCTGGATATCTCGATTTTATATGTCCTTGTGTAAATCTTGTTTATTGATTCTAAATGCCTGAAAGGAATAAAATCATAATCAAGACTATCATAAATAAGTGTGTCTTTATATTTCAGATATGGCGTTGCTGGCTTATTTACAATATTAATGCTGATCTGATTCTCAAAAGAAGAGTATAATTTAGGAACAGTATCTGAAACCATCAGCTTCTGAATAACCCTGTCCTTTTCCAGGCGCATGCTGTCATCAAGCTCATTATATAGGTGAAAGCGGATATTATTATAAAATACGATTCCTCCGATAGTGAATGCCACCAGGAAAAATATAATATAATAAATTATGGTTTTAGCAAGAAGCTTCATAATTCAGCAAATTTGTATCCCATTCCGTAAACTGTTTTGATATAATCATTTCCTCCCTTTTCAATAATCTTTTTTCTTAGGTTCTTAATATGTGTATAAACAAAGTCATAAGAGTCAGCCATATCAATATTATCACCCCAAAGATGCTCAGCTATGGATTCTTTTGTAACTACGTGTTTTTTATTTGACAGAAAATATAAAAGCAGGTCATATTCTTTTTTAGTAAGAGAAAGAGGCTGTTCATTAACATAAGCCGTAGATTCGTCAGGTACTATTTTAATTTCATTGAATTCAATTACATTTCTTCCGCTAAAGCTTCTTCTCCGCAAGATTGATTTTACTCTTGCATTTAGCTCTGACAAATGAAAAGGCTTGGTAAGATAATCATCTGCACCTATATCAAGTCCTTCCAGCTTATCATCTAGTGCATTTTTTGCAGAAATAATAATAATACCGGCAAGCGATTGAATTTGTTTAAGCTCTTTGATAATATTCAACCCACTCCCGCCTGGTATATTTAAATCAACTATGATGCAGTCATATTCATACAAGTTTATTTTTTCCTGTGCCTGCTCAAAATTAAAAGAAGTTTCGCAAATATATCCATCATCTTCAAAATAACTTTTTATAGATTCGCATAAAGCCTTTTCGTCCTCAATAATCAATAGTTTCATGAATCAATTTAAAGATTTAAAGATTGGAAGATTTATCCTTATCCATATATGATGAGGAATATACTCCAGATATTTTATTCATTCCTTTTAAATGCTGAAGATGTTGCTCAGGAAAAATAACAATACAGTTTGTTCCCGAAAAATGCTTGTTGACTATCTTGGGTATATTATCAAGGTAATTATTATAAGAAATTGT
>CAZMDE010000411.1:0-2726 GCA_964564355.1 uncultured Bacteroidales bacterium
TTATTTCCAAACAGTCCGGTGTTGCTGAGGTTTTACATCATGCTTTAAAAGTGGATTTCTGGGATATTGATGCTATGGCTGATGCTGTTTATGGTTTTTTGCATTATGAAGCTCTTTCCAGGATGTTTGTCAGGCTTGGCAAGGTTGAGATTGATAATATGAAATGGGATAATGCCGCTTCTAAGATCAAAGATATTTATCATCAAATAATATAACTTTTTTATCTGTAATTACACTTTTAAAAACAACTAAGAACTATCAACTAACAACTAATATATGCCATCAATTTGCTTTTATTTTCAGGTTCACCAACCTTTCAGGTTAAGGACTTACCGTTTTTTTGAAATTGGCGAAAACCATAGTTATTATGATGAAGACAAGAACAGGGATATTCTAAGGAGAGTTGCTGATAAATGCTATATCCCTACAAATAAGGTTATGCTTGATCTCATAAACGAATATGGAAAAGCGTTTAAAATAAGCTATTCTATTTCCGGCGTTGCTCTTGACCAGTTTGAAATGTATACTCCTGATGTTATTAAAAGCTTCCAAAAGCTTGCAAAAACAGGGTGTGTTGAATTCCTCTCCGAAACCTATGCACATTCACTTTGTTCATTAAAGAGTAAAGATGAGTTTTTCAGACAGGTTAATTCTCATAAGAAGAAGATTGAAGATTTATTCGGACAAACACCAGTAACTTTCAGAAATACTGAGCTTGTTTACTCTGATAAAATAGGGGAGATGGTAGCTGAGATGGGCTTTAATACTATGCTTACCGAAGGAGCTAAACACATTTTAGGATGGAAAAGCCCTAATTATTTATACTGTAACGCTATCAACCCAAAGCTCAAGTTGCTGTTAAAGAATTACCAATTGAGCGATGATATAGCTTTTCGTTTTTCCCAGCAATCATGGAAAGACTGGCCGCTTACAGCAGAAAAATTCCTGCATTGGTTAACAAGCACAGATACTAAAGAAGAAGTAATAAACCTGTTTATGGATTATGAAACATTTGGCGAACATCAGTGGCCCGAAACAGGAATATTTGAATTTCTTAAAGCATTGCCAAAACAAGTATTCCAGAATAGCAATCTGACTTTTAACACACCTTCCGGACTTTCTAAAACCCTACAACCTGTTTCTTCCATACATGTCCCTTATCCGATTTCCTGGGCTGATGAAGAAAGAGACCTCAGCGCCTGGCTTGGTAACGAGCTCCAGGAAGATGCTTTCAATACATTATATTCTTATGAAGAAAAGGTAAACAACATTCATGATGCCGAGATCCATAAAGATTGGAAATACCTCCAGACAAGCGACCATTTCTACTATATGTGCACTAAGTGGTTCTCCGACGGCGATGTTCATAAATACTTCAATCCATATAATACTCCCTATGAAGCATTCATTAATTACATGAATATTCTTTCCGACTTTATTATCAGGGTTAATAATTATAAATCAGTAAAACCAATAGTACGAGAAGAAACAGTTGAAGAAAAACAGAAAAAGACTATTGATAAAAAAACAAAACCTTCATCAGTGAAAACTAAAAAAGCAGCAGCAAAAAAGCCTGTCAAAAAAACCGCAGATAAAAAATCCCAATTCAGCTTTGATTCATTGCTTGAATTGACTCAGGCTGATTTGAAAAAACTTTTAAAAGATATTGATGTAAAAGGTTTGGCAAATGCCTTATATAAAAAAGAAGAAGAATTTAAAGATAAAATAATTAATGCTTTGCCTAAAGCTGCTATAAAAGAATATAAAGAAATTGAGGCTAAGCTAAAGAAAGTTGATACTTCTGAAATCACAAAAATCGTCAGCAAGATTGAGGATAAATTCAAAAAGTTTTTTAGTCCGGCGGATAAAGAAAAATAATTATTAAAACACTTGACATGAGAGTGTTTTTGTTGTATATTTGCAAAGCAAAAAGATTGTCAGATATGTCAAATTTATCAGATTAGAAGATTAACACGTTTTAAAATAATAATAATTATTATTTAAAAAATAAAATGAACAGAAGTAAACAAATACAGAGAATATGCTTAATGCACAATGAAGCATCAAGAATTGAGCATTTTCCCTTTATTGTCAAGTCATTAACAATGAATTTTGATATTATAAGAATAATTTAACCGCACCGTAAACTCACCATAATCTCACCATCACCTCTCCGTCATCTCACCAGATATAATGCGTGAATGAGGCGTGAATTACTTCTGAATAATTATTCAGACAGTTTAGAAATAGTCCACAATCCACTGACAACAGAAGAAAATTAATAAATTCCAAATAAATAGCAAACAATAAAATTCAAAAAATCCCGGAGGGATGACACTTGGTAGAAAGAAGATAGCACACCCACCCTTTTTAGACACGGAGGAAGAATCGGGAATGATAAAAGATTAATTTTCACAGTTTTATTTTGAGATGGGACGTAGATGATGCCTATATGAGTTTAATGAGTTGTCTATGAGAGTTTTGACACAATTTGTAAATTATTGATTATCAGCTAAATAATTAATTGATTGATTTTCAGAATAATACAGGCGCTCAAAGCTACCTATGAAGTACCTATGCAGTACCTATACCATACCTGTACTTTTCATAAAGATTATATTTTGCTTATTTCAATAGAATACATAATAATTTTATCTATGTATTTAATTAAAGTCTGTCCTTAAACTCATATAATTTAAAAAATTAACCGCAAAGTCATACAAAGT
>CAZMDE010000412.1:0-234 GCA_964564355.1 uncultured Bacteroidales bacterium
GAAATGTTAGAATGGCTGTGCAACAATATACAAGAAAATTATTATGAAGATGGCGTTATGACTATAATACATAATCATCATGAAAAAAATATAGTTTGGGTTAAAGGACAAAGAAATACATTAGACATGAAAAAACATACTTTAGACTTTAATCGATTTTTAAAACATCATAAAATAGTAGTTGATAGCATTGATGATGTTAAAACAATTTATACATATTGTCATTAATAAATT
>CAZMDE010000412.1:244-2724 GCA_964564355.1 uncultured Bacteroidales bacterium
CGATTAAAGGGAGGATGCAGTTTGATGAAGTTCCTTTTATCAAAGCTGTTAAAGATGCTGTACACTGTCATAATTCAGTGTTCAGAAAGTTTTCAATAATTGAGATTACTGTCAATGAGGCAATAATCGAGAGCTTTAAAACCGGGACCAGAACCATGGTTAACTCCAGAGGTGAAAGTAATGAGGTTAACCGGGCATTCAGACTAAAAGTAAATTAATAGTTATGGCAAGGAAACAAGCAAAGAAGCCTGTGAAGGCTAAGGGAATGACTTTAACTATCAGAATAGATCCTACGGATATTTATTCTATTAAGACAATTGAAAGCCTGAAGACAAAGCTTAACTGTAAGTCAGCGACTAAAGCGCTGCTTGAAGCTGCCAGAAAGTTTGATGCTAATGATTATGAGAAAGATATAAGGGAGTTAAAATTCAAGCTTACTCAAATAAGCGTTAATTATAATTCATTCATGAATTCTTATGCTGATTTAGATAGAATTAAAGAATCACTTCAAAAACATATAAAAGAACATCAACCGGCAGTCAAAAAACTTATTGAAAGTCAAAGGAGCTTTGCTCATGCTTCCGGTGATTTCAGTGGATTGGAAAATGATGATGATGACGATACTGATGTATATGATAATTCTGATGACGAAGATGATAATTGATAGCAGAATTTTGAGAGCTTCACTATGATCATAACCTGATCAGATAAAAAGTGATAGCAAAATGTAACCAGGCAGCCAAGGTCGAGCTCGTAAATTGATAGCAAAATGAAAAGATAAATAATAAAAATCATAGTATCTGAAGGGGAATTGAAGGAGATTTCTGTACCAATAATGACAAAATTCAAAAAAGGAATGCTGCCCTGGTGGTATGGGATGAAATCTCTTCCTAATTCTGATAAAACAAAATATAAGCCCGGACACCAGGGAATAGGAGGTAGAGCGTTTGAAAATAATACAATAAGAATAAGAAAGAGACATAAAAATAATAGACTGATGATAAGAACCGGAGTTAATGAGTGGAAATATCTTCATATCTACAACTGGGAGAAAATAAACGGACCAGTTCCTGAAGGCTGGCTTCTGGAATTTATTGACGGTAATCCTATGAATTGTGAATTATCAAATCTTCGATTAATATCACGAAAAGAACATTTGAATAAGATTAAGCCTACTAATCATGGAGAGATAATAAGCAGAATGTGGAGAGATGATTTGAAGAGAATAGAATTTGGAATAAAGCCACACTATAGAAAAGTTTTAGCACAGCGTTAGCACACCGGGTTCACTATGTTAGCAATCCATTAGCAGTATGACAGATAAGAAGCACAATAATTTTGAAAAAGGAGTTGAACTATTAAGCAGAAAAATACAATGGTTATGCGATAATGATAAGATTAAGGATAAAATGCTTGCTGAATATAATAAGATACTGGAGCTTATAATAACCGGATATAACCAATTAGAAAAGCAATTAGCAGAAGTAAATAATGAAAAATTTCTGAAAGAAGATGAATATAAAAAACTGAAAGAAGATACTCAAAAACTTGTTTATTTCTGTACCCTATTTAATCTGGATCCTAACCTGATATTTAATATAAGTATTGACACATTCAAATATTACATCATACGACGTAATAAGCTTCCTAAAGAAGCTTCTACTCTGTTAGAGGCATCTTTCTTTATTGATTCAATAAAACGAGCTGATGACGCTATAATGAGTATAAAGCTGAATACTATAGGAATGAAATATTTGATACCGGAAAAAGCTATAGAAATAGATGGAAGGATTGCATATCTTGAATTATTGAAAATAAACCTGCAGGAGCAATTAAATAACCTGAAATGAAGCAAAAGAAAATAAAGAAGACAAGCCAGGCAGAAGCAGACCAAAAACAAGCAGAAATAAAAGACCTGCACAATTTCTACTCTGTTAGCTTTGACCAGAAAGGAAAATTCTTAGGCATACAAATAGATAAAGTTTTGTTTCTCGAAAGGCTTAAAAATCTTGGTTTTCTTCGCTATGACCTTGATGTCAAAACAAAGTCGCTATTTGTAAAAATAAATAGAAATCTTATAGAGGAAACTAATACAAAATATATTACTGACAATTTTATTAAATATGTGGAAGAGCTGCCGGAGCATCAAATAATAAAACAGACTGAAAATGATTATGGTACGAAAGATGAAACTGCAATAACTGTTACTACAAAGCTCATAAAAAATAAAATAATGAACTCCTTAGATAAATTGTTTGGAGCTACATTTCTTGAGAGGCTTATTCCGGACAATGAAATTAATGTAATGAAAGATGACAGGGATTGTAAGTATTTATTCTTTAAAAACAAGTATCTTAAAATAACAGCAGATGGTCTTAAAGAAGATGAGTATAAAGAGATAGATAAATACGTCTGGAAAAATCAGTTATTAAACCGGAACTATTATCCTTCAGATAAAGAAGAGGGTATGTTTGAGAAGT
>CAZMDE010000413.1:0-2698 GCA_964564355.1 uncultured Bacteroidales bacterium
TAATATAATAAATACCCGAAGACCAGTCTATTGCCTCAAAAGAGCCGGAAACCAAAGTCCCTCTTCCTATTTCGAGATTTGCAAGACCAAAACTATTTGTAGTTGTTTGAAAAGTTTCAACATAAGCCTCATCTCCTGATGCACTGCCCTTCAACAAGCTGATTTGAAAATCAACATCCAGATTTGCCATGATATTACCCGAATTATCCCTTGCAACTGCCTGATATTTGAATGAATTTGGAGACTGAGAATAAATGAAAAATGAAAAATTAAAAACTAAAAACGTAAATAGAATTATCTTTTTCATAATAATCAATATTAGATTTTACCTACTCTATTCATTATTCAGCTTTTCGGTATCCGCTGGAATTCGATTCTAAGATTTGAAGATTCAAAGATAAATCATATTAATTTAATATATAATAATAATATTATTGAAAGTGAAATATTTATATTCGGGGATGTTTATCTCAAATTGGGATTTGAGTGCTAAAAATTGGAACATTTCATAGTTTTATTGTTGTCAATGTCGTTCTTTGTATGATAATATATTTCTGTAGAGCCAAATAAAACTAAAAAGGGATGACATCGCTATGAGCGATGTCATCCCTACAATTTACAAGACTTTAATATCTCTGGGATTATTTCTTCTTCTTTTCCTCTAATTTGATGAGCACTTCTTCCTGGATAGCTTTTGGAGTTGGAGTGTAATTGAAGAATTCCATTGAATAATTGGCTCTCCCGCTGGAGATATTACGCAATTGTGTGGCATAACCGAACATTTCCATAAGCGGAACGAAGCCATTCACTTTCTGAGCATTCTTCCTGTAACGGCGCATTGACTCTATCTTGCCTCTGCGTTTGTTCAAATTGCCGACAACATCACCTATATGGTCGTCAGGTGTATTGATTTCGATTTTCATCATCGGCTCAAGAAGAATAGGATTGGCTTTGAGAAATGCCTGCTTAAAACAGATGGAAGCACAGGTCTGAAATGCCATGTCAGATGAATCCACAGGATGGTAATTGCCATCGGTGAGGACTACCTTTACATCTATAACAGGGAAACCGGCTATTACGCCTTTCTCGAGTGTTTTTAAAATACCTTTATTGACAGAAGTAACAAATTCAGCAGGGATTGCACCGCCTTTTATCCTGTCAACAAACTCATAACCCTTACCTTCATTGGGTTCAATACGCATTACTGTACGTGCATACTGTCCTTTACCTCCTGATTGCTTAGCATATTTGTAATCAAACACGACTTCAGCACCGATTGTTTCCCTGAAAGCGACAGCAGGTTCGCCAACTTCAACGTCAACCTTAAATTCATTCTTGAGCCTGTCAATAATGATTTCAAGATGCAGCTCTCCCATGCCGGATATAACTGTTTCTTCTGTTTCATCGTTAAAACGAATTCTGAAAGAAGGGTCTTCATTAGCAAGCTTATTCAAAGCCTCACCGAGTTTCTGCTGGTCTTTGGGTTTTGGAGGCATGACTTTAAGCTCAATAACAGTAGCGGGTATATGAATGTTTTCCAATAGAAGCTTGTGTTCGCTATCGCATAAAGTATCGCCTGTCTTGGTGAATTTCATACCAATCAATGCAATTATATCGCCGGGACCTGCTTCTGAAATCTCTTCCCTCTCTTTAGCATGTATTTTCAAAAGCCTGCCAATACGCTCATATTTTACTTTTGTAGAATTATAAACCTGCATACCACTCTTCAATGTACCAGAATAAATTCTAATAAATGTTTGTTGACCTACAAAAGGGTCATGTATTATCTTGAAAGCAAGAGCAGCAAAAGGTTCTTTGGCAGATGGACAACGGGAGTGTGTTTTTTCAATATCATCAACATCGGTACCTACAATTGCTCCTACATCAATAGGTGAAGGTAAAAAATCAACAACAGCATCAAGTAAAAGCTGAACACCTATATTTTTATATGCAGCTCCGCAAAACACAGGAGTTATAAGCAGCTTGAGAGTGGCTTCTCTTGCAGCCTTCTTTAATAATTCAACAGAGACTTCCTTTTCCTCAAAAAACAATGACATGATTTCATCATTAAAATCTGCGAGCTTTTCAACAAGATGAAGACGCGCTGCATCACATACAGCCTTATATGCTTCAGGGACTTCAGCCTCAATACATTCTTTTTCATTAAAGGTGTAGGATTTGCGTTCAATTACATCAATCACTCCAGTAAATTTATCCTCTGCACCAATCGGGATATGAAATGTAACAGCTTTAGCATCGAGATTTCTGTTCAATTGTGATACTACTTCGCTGAAATCTGCCCCAGTCCTGTCCATTTTATTAATGAAAGCTATTCTGGGCACCTTGTATCTGTCTGCCTGGTTCCATACTGTCTCACTTTGAGGCTCAACGCCACCAACAGCGCAGAATACCGCAATCATTCCATCTATAACTCTCAGAGACCTTTCAACCTCAACTGTAAAATCAACGTGACCTGGAGTATCTATAAGGTTTATCTGCGAATCTTTCCACAAACATGTTATAGCAGCAGAAGCAATAGTGATCCCTCTTTCCTGCTCCTGTTTCATGAAGTCCATAGTGGCTTGTCCATCATGCACTTCACCTGTTTTACGCGTTACGCCTGTAAAAAACAATATTCTTTCAGTAAGTGTAGTTTTTCCTGCATCAATATGTGCAGCAATTCCGATATTCCTCAATC
>CAZMDE010000414.1:0-2683 GCA_964564355.1 uncultured Bacteroidales bacterium
CAACAACTCCTGTAGATTATTCTGCTTTGCAAAGCTGGAAAGCTGTATCAAATCAGGATTTAAATTCCGGCAATGGAAATCCTGGTTTTGTTAATGCTACAGCAGCAACACCTGACCTCCATATTACCGGAATATCTTCTGCCGAAAGCAGCGGTATATTAATTGAAAGTGTAGTAGGTGATTATGATGACGATGTCCGTACCATCCGCACGCCCACAGATATGGGAGCTGATGCTGCTAATCTAACTCCTGTGGATATTTTCACACCAGCTATAACATATGATGCTTCTATTATAAACAATTTATGCGGAGCAGGTGACCGTACTCTTTCAGGAGTTACTATTACTGACAATGGTTTAGGTGTACCAACAACAGGTGGTCTTATGCCGAGAATTTATTTCAAAAAGAATTCAGGTTCATGGCTTTCTACAGTCGGTTCACTTACTGTAGGTGACGGATTTAACGGAACCTGGAGCTTTACCATCAGTGCAACAGCTATGGGCGGACTTGCCAATAGTGATGTGGTTTCGTATTATGTTATTGCTCAGGATGCAGCCTCACCTGTAAATATTATTTCAAACCCGATAGCAGGACTTGTTGCAACAGATGTTAACACTGTTACTACTCCTCCAACTACCCCTAATTTTTACACAGTATTGCCAGCACTCAGCGGTACATATACTATAGGAGCTTCCGGACAGGATTACACCACTCTGACTGATGCTGTTGCTGCTTATAATGCCGCTTGTCTTGATGGTCCTGTTGTTTTTAGTCTTGCAAGTAATTATTCATCTTCAGGAGAAACTTTCCCAATTACTCTTAATTATAATGCAACAGCAAGTGCTACAAATACTCTCACTATCAAACCTGCTTCAGGTCAAAGTCCTACAATATCAGGTAGCAACACAAGCGCATTGATTATTCTGAATGGTGCAAGGTATGTCACAATTGATGGTTCTAATGGAAATACTGCAAACACAGTATGTCCTGCTTCAGCTGCCAGCCGCAATCTTACAATCAGAAATAATAACTCTACATTTTCATCAAATGTCCCACAGGCTGTAGTGTGGATTGGAGTTGCATCTTCTGGTGGAACGGGTGGAGCTATATACAACACTGTTAAGAATTGTATCATACAATCAGGTGGAACTTCTGTATTAACAGGTATTGGAATTGGCGGGGCTCATAATAGCGGACTTCATTATTCACTTAATTATGGTGGAGGAAATAATTATAACTCCATTTTAAATAATCAGATAACACCAACTTCAGCAGGCAATAATGCTTTGGTATTTGGTATTTTAGCTCAGGGAGGCAGCGCTTCTAATAAGGATGCAGGTAATATTATAAACCAGAACCTTGTTGGCGATGCATCTGCTACTACAGCACAAAGATATATCGAAAACGGTGGCATTGTTGCAGGCTGGCAGGATGGACTTACAATTTCAGGAAATACTATAAGAGGTGTATTTTCATCAATAAATGCTGCTTGTGGAATAGGCTTGGGTGTTGTTAATACATCAACCGGTGGTTTGGTGGCTTTCCCTACAAATACTTTGAGCGGAAATGAAGTAACTAATGTCACGATATCAAACAATATTTTAGCATATGTAGGTCTAAATGGTTCAAATGATGGTAATTGTAATGCTGCTACAAATTATGGTGTGGCAGGAATCGTTGCATGTGCCACATCTTCTGGAACCACTACAATAAGCAATAATATGGTAGGGGGAGTTTATGGTATACCTGGATTTTATAATGGAATTTCTTATTATAATTATCTTGCTGTTGGAGGTATCCTAGTTGGAGGTGGCGGAACGACTAAAATTTATAATAATACAGTTTCAAATTCGATTTCATACAGTGAAGGATATTTAACTACAACTTATGCTATTGGAATAGGGGGCAGTAATCCTGTGGTGGATATAAAAAATAATATTTTTCATACGAGCATGCCTTTAACTGCAAACTGTAATCCTTATTGGGCATTTGCTATTGCAACAGCTTCTTCCTCTTTTACTAATATGACTTCAGATTATAATAACTTTTATTGCACAGGTTATTCAGGTTATAATGCTATTGGGCTTACAGGCGCACTTGATCATATTAATAATGGTGGATACGTAGGCACAGTCAGAAATTCAGTTTCGGACTGGCAAACAGCAACAGGAGGAGATTCACATTCAAAGAATATATTTCCTACATTTATAACACCGACCTTTGACTTGCATCTTAACTCAAGCAATCCCACGAATATAGGTAATTTCAGCGGTACAGGGATTGCAATTACTGATATTACTCAGGATATAGATTGTCAATTGAGATCAGATCCTCCTGATATGGGTGCAGACCAGTTTATCAGTACTAATGATGCTGGCGTGATAGCTATTATAGGAGTTTGTCCGGGAACATCAAATGTAGTCGCTACTATTAAAAATTATGGCAGTTCTACTCTTACCTCTTTCAAAGTTGACTGGTCAGTTAACACTGCACCTCAGACCCAGGCAAACATTACAGGACTTAGCATTGAGACCGGAGCAACTGCAAATGTTGTATTAGGTTCCTACGCATTCATTGCAGGTAATTCTTATACAATAATAGCATCAACAACATTGCCAAATGGTTTGACTGATTCCAATACTGGAAATGATTCATATACAACTACTTTGTATGCGGGATTCCC
>CAZMDE010000415.1:0-2669 GCA_964564355.1 uncultured Bacteroidales bacterium
AAATCACTCGCTAATGACAAAAGGGATATCAATGATGTACCTAATTTTAACTTTTTATCTATTCAAACAAGATTAACAGGTAAAATAACTGGACCGGATGCCTTTGGAGCTAAAACAAGTGGAACTATTGAAGCTGATTTTTTTGGAAATGAGAATGCTGCCTTTGTTGATGCAAATGGATTCCGGCTCCGTCATGCTTTTGTTAAATTAAAATGGGAAAAGACTGAATTACTAACAGGCCAGTATTGGCATCCTTTATTTCAACCAACATGTTTTTCCGGTGTTATCTCTTTTAATACAGGTGCTCCTTTTCAGCCATTTTCACGAAACCCACAAATAAGACTGCTTCAGAGATTCGGTAAATTCAGTGGTTTTGTTGCACTATCTTCACAGCGTGACTTTGCGAGCCCTTTAGGCAGCACTGCTTTAAGAAATTCTGGTGTACCCGAAGGGTCTCTCCTTTTTCAATATGAAAAAAAGAATGAAGAAGCTAAAACTGAGTTCCTTGCCGGTTTTGGAGGAGGCTACAAAATTTTAAAACCTTTACTGTATACTGATACTGCTAAAATTACTGATACAAAATATACTGGACAAAAATTCATCACTTACGAATTAGTTCGTGGGTATAATGCTACTGCTTTCTTAAAATATAAAAATTCAAAAATAACTTATAAACTACAGAGTGTTTATGGGCAGAATATGTTTGATATGACTATGCTTGGCGGTTATGGTGTTAAGAAAATAATTAATCCTTTAACTAATTCAGTTTCTTATACTCCGACTAATACTATGTCAGTATGGACAGAGTTAATAACCAATGGTCCAAAAATTCAATTCGCTTTTTGGGGTGGCTATACAGAGAATATGGGTTCATCTGATGATATAGCTTATTATTCAAATAAAAAAGACGGAACTGATGCTACTGTAAGGGGTGATAATATAAAATCTATATACAGGTTGTCACCAAGAGTGGTTTTCATTTCAGGAAAATATAACTTTGCTATTGAAGGAGAATACACTTCTGCTGCCTATGCTACCAAAGACGATAAGGGTAAGCTGAATAGAGATACAAAAGGAAATATTACCGGTACAGAAAATATCTCTAATCTAAGACTTCTGTTATCTGTAATCTACGAATTCTAAAATTAGTCTATAGTTTATAGATTTTTGTTGTCAGACTTCATATAGATAATTGCTTCTTTTAAGCTATGGGTACTCCATTATAATAATTAGCCGTTATATTTGCACCTGAATTATAATATCCTTAATATGGCTTACACTTTCTTTATTATTATTATCTCTATACTGGTATTTGATTATATCCTTGAGAGAATACTAAATTATCTTAACATTACTTATCTTTCCAATGTGCTTCCAAAAGAGCTTGAAGGAATATATGACCCTGAGAAATACCGCAAATCACAGGACTATTTGAAAGCCAATAACCGTTTTGGATTTATTACAAGCACAGCTTCGTTTATTGCCATACTTTTTATGTTGTTTTTTGATGGTTTTGCCTTTGTTGATAATTTCGCAAGACAATATTCAGAAAATCCCATACTGCTGGCTTTGATGTTTTTCGGCATAATTGGTATTGTGGCAGATATTTTAACTACACCTTTCAGTGTTTATGACACATTTGTAATTGAACAGAAGTTTGGGTTTAATCGAACAACTGTTAATACATTCATACTTGATAAAATTAAAGGATGGCTTCTGGGGGCTGTGATAGGCGGGGTACTCTTTTCGGTCATAATTTGGATTTACGGGGCAACAGGCAATATGTTCTGGATTTACACATGGCTTATAATATCTGCTTTTATGATATTTATGACTATGTTCTATTCCACTCTTATTGTTCCTTTGTTTAATAAGCAAAAACCTCTTGAAGCAGGTGAGTTGAGAACTGCCATTGAAGATTTTGCAAAGAAAGCAGGTTTTAAGCTGGATAATATTTTTGTAATTGATGGTTCTAAGCGTTCTGCAAAGTCCAATGCCTATTTCAGCGGTCTCGGTTCAAAGAAAAGGATAGTTCTTTATGATACGCTCATTAAACAGCACACAACCGAAGAGCTGCTTGCTGTTTTAGCCCATGAAATAGGGCATTATAAGAAAAAGCACACCCTGACAGGCATTGTAATTTCAGTATTGCAAACCGGACTTATGCTATTCATCCTTTCATTCTTCATCCAAAAAGATTCTCCTCTGTCTGCTGCTTTATGCCAGGCGTTGGGCGCTAAATCAAGCTTTCATATTGGCATACTTGCCTTTTGAATACTCTATTCACCGCTTTCTTTGATATTAGGTTTGTTTATGAATGTGCTGTCACGAAAGCATGAATATGCTGCTGACCGCTTTGCTGGAGAAAATTATAATCCAGGTTCTTTAATGGATGCATTGAAAAAGCTGTCTGTGGATAATCTCAGCAATCTACGTCCTCATCCGGCTTATGTGTTCTTTTATTATTCACACCCTACATTACTCCAGCGGTTAAAAGCACTAAATTCAGTGAATAGTGAACAACAAAATAACTCATAATTCATAACTTATTTCACTTCGCTCATCACTCATCGCTCAAAAATCAAAGTACTGATTGTTAATCAAGGTTTTGATGCCGAGATAAATGAAATTATCATTCTTAGTATATGAAGTGTTTTTCAGGTTTCGGT
>CAZMDE010000416.1:0-2659 GCA_964564355.1 uncultured Bacteroidales bacterium
CTTGATAATCATATACTCAACAAACCCAAAGACCTTGAAGATGCTGCCAGAATGCTCAGAATGCTTTCAGGGAGAATGCACAGGGTAATAACAGGATTATGTTTGAAAACAAGAGATAAAACAAGGGCTTTTGCTGATATAACTGAAGTGTATTTTAAAGAGCTGACAGAAGAAGAAATAATATATTATCTGCAAAATTATAAACCTCTTGATAAAGCGGGGGCTTACGGCGCACAGGAATGGATAGGTTATGTCGGGATTGATAATATATCAGGTTCTTATTTTAATGTTGTTGGTTTGCCTATGCATCGGCTTTATGACGAGCTTGTGAAATTTTGATTTCCGGTATTACTAATAATTTTCACCGGGAATGATCCTGTTTCTATAATCAGTATCGTATTTGTTACAGTCAATTTCAACTGAAATAGGACGCGCAGGCTTTTCAAAATCACCTTTATAGAGTTTGATAGTATTATCAGTGTATATTTTTCTCATATAAATTGCCCAAATAGGCAGAGCCATATTAGCTCCCTGACCTAATTGCATAGAACGAAAATGACAAGCCCTGTCTTCGCAGCCTACCCAAACCCCTGATACAAGATTAGGTGTCAGCCCCATAAACCAACCGTCAGAATAGTTTTGCGAGGTTCCTGTTTTACCTGCAATAGGGTTGTCGAATTTATATTTATACCTTAGTCTTGCGCTTGTTCCATGTTCCACAACTCCCTTCAGCAGGCTAATCATAAGATAGGCAGTTTCTTCGCTCATAGCTTCTTTTCTTTCTGTAACAAATCTTTCAAGTATTTTTCCGTTTTTATCTTCAATGCGGGTAATGAGTATAGGTTTTATATATTCACCTTTATTGGCAAAGGTATTCATAGCGCCAACCATTTCAAATAGTGATAAATCGGGTGTGCCAAGACATATTGAAGGTACGGCATCTATCTGGCTTGTAACTCCCATTTTCCTGGCAAGCTCAATCACACCTCCCGGGGATAGCCGTTTCATGAGGTAAGCAGATATAAAGTTAATAGAGTTTGCAAGAGCATATTTTAAAGTTACCATTTTACCTTCATCATCAGTATCAGAATTATCGGGTGTCCATTTTGTTCCGTCAAACAGGTCGAAGCTGACAGGAACATTAGGGACTTTTGTACAGGGTGAAAATCCTAATTCCTGTAATGCAAGAGCATATACGAATGGCTTGAAAGTAGAGCCAACCTGGCGTTTTGCCTGTATAACCTGGTCGAATTTAAAATGCTTATAATTAATTCCGCCAACATAAGCTCTAACGTAACCGGTTTGAGGTTCCATAGACATAAGACCTGTCCGTAAAAAGAACTTATAGTATTTAATAGAATCCCAGGGACTCATAAGAGTATCTATCTCTCCTTTCCATGAGAAAATCTTCATCTTAACAGGCTTAAGAAAAGCATAACGAATCTCCTCTTTGGTTGCACCCTGTTCTTTAAGTATGGCATATCTTTCAGTACGTGACATAGCATCTCTCATTATGGCATTTCTTTCGTCATCAGTAAGATTCGGGTCAAAAGGAGCATTTTTATGTCCTTTCCAGTGTCTGAAAAAAGCAGGCTGAAGCTCTTTGCCGAGATACTCTCTAACAGCCTCTTCGGCGTATTGCTGCATTTTTGAATTAAGAGTGGTGTAAATTTTTAATCCATCCTTATATAAGTTATAGGGTTTGCCATCAGGTTTACTATGATTTTTACACCAATCGTCAATAACTCCTCTCAGGTGTTCTCTTAAATATGTAGCCCTTCCGGCGTTCTGATTCATTACGCGGAAATTGGACATATCTAAAGGAAGAGTTATCAAAGAGTCGTAATCTTTCCTGTTAATATATTTATATTTTAACATTTGTGATAATACTACTTCCCTTCTTTTAGTAGCTGCTTCTTTTCTTCTGACAGGGCTATATTTACTTGGCGCTTTTAATATTCCCACCAGCAAAGCTGCTTCCTGGATGTTTAATTCGGAAGGCAGTTTGCCGAAATAAGTTTTAGTTGCAGATTTTATGCCAAAGGCATTATTTCCAAAATCCACTGTATTAAGGTACATTGCGATAATCTCATCTTTAGTGTAATTGCGTTCAAGTTTGATTGCAGTTATCCATTCTTTCAGTTTAGTGAAAACAAGTAAGAATTTGCTTTGGTTTTTTTTACGAGGAAAGAGGTTTTTAGCTAATTGCTGAGTTATAGTGCTGCCACCGCCTGCGCTTTTCTGACCAATAATTATATTTTTAAATAATACTCTTAAAATACCTCTCGTATCAATGCCTGAATGTTTCTCAAACCGGGAATCTTCAGTAGCTATCAAGGCATTTATAATGTAAGGTGACAGCTCGTTGTAATGAATATTTGAACGATTTTCTATAAAATATGTGCCTAACACTACCTGGTCTGCTGAGATAACTTCAGAAGCAAGGTTGCTTTTTGGATTTTCAAGCTCTTCAAAGCTCGGCATAAAACCAAGCCATCCATTTGATATGACAAAGAATAAGAGAATAATAAAAGCTAAAATTGAGAAAAAAATAATCCAGAGACGCTTAATCATTATGAATTATGAATGATAATATATTTATTTTAATTTATTGTTTTTTTATTTTCAGCCCTACGCTGTAAATTCCTTTCAGGTCAGC
>CAZMDE010000417.1:0-2650 GCA_964564355.1 uncultured Bacteroidales bacterium
ATGAATACAGATTGAAAAATACAAATAAATTGGTAGATATAAGATGTTTGACAAATGATTCAAATAATGACCTTTCAATTTATACTGATAATAGCAGATTAAGACAGGTGTTAAATAACTTAATAAGTAATGCTTTAAAATTTACAAAGAAAGGATTTGTTGAATTCGGATATACTCTGGAAGCTGGAAGATCGAAGCTGGAAGCTGGAAGTTCGAAGTTAGAAGCTGGAATTTCTAAGTTCCTGACTTTTTATGTAAAGGATACAGGGATTGGTATTGCTGAAAAACATAAAGAAATTATTTTTGAAAGATTTCGCCAGGTAGAAGACACAAATACAAGAAACTATGGAGGGACAGGATTGGGGTTAGCAATTTCAAAAAATATAATTGAAGCAATGGGAGGTAAATTCAGTGTTGAATCTGAACCCTGTAAAGGTTCAACTTTTAAGTTTACCTTACCTTATGTTCCGGTAAAAAAGAAAAGAATTCATGTTATCTCTGATAAATCAGATGGGATAATCGATTTGAGTGATATTAAAATACTTATTGCCGATGATGTTGAGGTAACCTTCAAAATATTTCAAATTATTTTAGAAAAAACAAAGGCGAACCTAATATGGGCTAAAGACGGACTGGAATGTGTAGAAATATTTAAAAATGATAAGGACATAGATATAGTGCTGATGGATATTCAGATGCCGGGAATGAACGGGATTGAAGCTACAAAAATAATGAAAAAGCTCAGAAAAAATGTTCCGGTGATAGCTCAGACAGCTTTTGCTATGTCAGCCGACAGAGAACGCTGTTTAGAGGCAGGTTGTGATGAGGTAATAACTAAACCTATAAAAGAGAAAGAATTAATGGGGATGATCCAGAAATACATTAGTTAAGTTTTAAGTTTTAAGTTTTAAGTATTAAGTATTAAGTTTTAAGTTTTAAGTTTTAAGTTTTAAGTTTTAAGTTTTAAGTATTAAGTATTAAGTTTTAAGATATGAGAATTGAGAATTGAAAATTGACAATTGATAATGGAAGTTGGAAGCTGGAAGTTGGAAGCTGGAAACTAATAATAAACTGATGTTACACAAAAAACTTTTTAACCTTAGTATAAAGATAGAATAACTGGTTTTTTTACCTTATTACCTTATTTCTTATAAAAGCTGTACCTCAGGAATAAGCTAATAAGGTTTAAATCATAGGGGAATATGTTTTATACTAAGGTTAATAAAGTTTTAAGTATTAAGTATTAAGTTTTAAGTTTTAAGATATGAGAATTGAAAATTGAAAATTGATAATGGATAAGATTGGAGAACAGAACGAAGTGAGCTCATGAGCATATATTAAATCATTTATTGAAGCGAATAATGAAGAATTATTAAAATATATTAAGAAACGCAGTAGGAGTTATAATAGAAATGTTTCTAAAAGGATTTAATACGAGTAAGTCTTTGTCGCCGGTGATAATTGCAAACACATTAGCAGTTACCGCAAGCGAAAGAAATTTGTCGTCTTTAGGGTCGCGGCAGGCTTTTATGGTTTCAGTTATCTCTATCATCGCAGAGAGTATTTCAAATTTTTGTATGAAAGCTATCCGTAAAGGTTTTGGAAGATATTTATCAAAATTATCTCTTAATAAAACATTTTGCAATTCTTCAAGAGTTTCTTCCGATAAAAGAATTGTGCCGCTGTTAATTCCCTTGTCAAATGCTTTAGCGCTGGTAGAGACAGGGAATAGAAAAGCGCTTACAACCACATTGGTATCAAACACGAAACGCTTAGTCCTTTTCATTCATCAAGCGTTCAAGAATTTCCGGAGTAAGACCGTTTGCCTGAGCAATTTTTCCGGCTGTTTGCATAATTTCAAAAAGTTCTTTTTTAGCTCTTGCCTTGCTGCTAAAAAGGTCTTTAAGCCAGAGATTGACCAATATTTCTGCTTTTTTTCGCATTTGTGGATTGGCTTTATTATAAGCCGAAGCAACATCTGTTTCGAGAGATATAGTTACTTGTGTCATAAAATATATTTTTTTGCAAATTTACAAAAAACAAATTAATTAAGTGTTAAGTGTTAAGTATTAAGTATTAAGTTTTAAGTATTAAGTTTTAAGTATGGGATTTAAGATTTTTGTATACATACTAAATTATTTTGCAAATTTTTATATTGATGTGTTGAGATAATATTTAATAAATCTGTAAATAATTAATTTATACATGATAAAAAATATACTCATTAGAACAAAAATTTTAATTACAATTTTATTTTTATTAATAATTCAAAATCCTCTGCTATCCCAGGAAACTGCTAAATTAGAAACTACAAGTTTAACAATGTTGTATTTAAAAGATTGGGAAGATATCAAGATAGTAACTGCATCAAAATATGAACAGAAGATAGAGGATGCCCCTTCTTCAGTTACTGTGATTACATCTGATGATATTGAAAGATTTAATTATGAAACATTAAATGAAGCTCTCAGTTCGATCAAAGGTTTCTATCTGACAAATGACAGAAATTATTATTATGGCGGCATGAGGGGATTTTGCCCTCCTTCAAATTACAACCGGAGGTTTTTAATTCTTATTGACGGACATACTCTGAATGAAAATATTGCCGGTTCAGTCGGTATAGGAAATGATTTAGGAATAAGTATGGATT
>CAZMDE010000418.1:0-2641 GCA_964564355.1 uncultured Bacteroidales bacterium
GTTATTAACATCGCATTGTTAATAACGGACTAATGTATAATAGCTAATGGTATTATTAGTTTTTTTAATCGCGAATTTAATAACAATGAATTTTGTTTTTTCACAGGGCGCAGCAATCAACTCTACAGGTGCAACTGCCAATTCATCTGCTATGCTCGATGTTAGCAGTACCAATCAGGGTATCTTGATTCCCAGGATGACAGCAGAACAAAGAAATGCAATACCTTCCCCGGCAATTGGACTGTTAATTTATAACAAAGAAACTAATAGATTAAATTACTATAAATCCTCAGGATGGTATGAATTATCAAGTTCATTATTATCAACAAATAATGGGTTATTAAACCCCGGTGGAGGTACAGCAATAAATTTAGATGGAACAATGGCTGATGCATCCGCTATACTTGATGTATCTTCTACTATACGTGGATTTTTACCTCCAAGAACTACTACTGCTTCTATTACTTCTCCGGCTCAGGGGCTGATAATTTATGACATTACTAACAATAATTATAAATATTATAATGGCAGTGAATGGAAAACATTATGCGAATCTATTATTAACAATACTACAGGTACAGGCACTCTGACATCTGAGGGAACTGCAATAAATATTACAGGTGCTGCTGCTGATGCATCTGCTATGATGGATGTAAGCAGCTCTGCGTTAGGTTTGTTGATACCAAGAATGAATTCAGCATCAAGAGATCTGATTAAGCAGACACAAGGCTTAATTGTTTACGAAAATAATACTTTAAATTCTATTAACTTTTCCGACGGTACTAACTGGTATATGCTTTTAACTGACCTGCCCGCAGCTCCAACTGCAGGTACTCATATTGTCACCAAAACTAAGATTACCTGGAATTGGAATGCAGTTACCGGAGCTACAGGGTATAAATACAACACTAATAACGATTGGAATTCAGCTATTGACAATGGGGCAGCCCTTGAATACATACAAACCGGACTTATATGCAATACCTCATATAACTTATATGTGTGGGCTTATAATAATTGCGGACATTCCATTGTTTCTGTATTAAATCAGAAAACTGATGACTGTGCTTCTGTTGGTTGTATATGGAACAATGACACTAAGTTTACAGTTACTCATACAGCAGGTGTTAACGGAGCACCTGTAACAAAAACAGTGACATATGGACAGGTACAAACAGCTATAACAAGTGTTTCTCATTGCTGGATAACCCAAAACCTTGGAGCTGATCGTCAGGCAAGTTCTGCTATCGATAGTACTGAAGCTGCTGGTGGTTGGTATTGGCAGTTTAACCGAACACAGGGTTATAAATATGATCAGGATGGGGTTACACGCACTCCATACGATTGGAATAATGTTGGGGATAATACCTTTACCGGCTGGAATCCTGCAAATGACCCATGTACATTGTTGCTTGGTTCTCCATGGCGTATGCCTACTAAATCCGAATGGAGCATTGCACAAGGACCCTGGGCTGACGAATACGACGCATATGCATCAGTATTAAAGCTGCATTCTGCAGGCTATCTTTATGATAATGGCGGAGAACCTTGTCCTTCAAACGACCCTCCATATCCTTGCGGAAATATTAATGATACAAGAGGAGGTAAGAAGGGCTTGGGTGCTTACTGGTCTAATGGTCAGAAAAATTTCGAACTGGGAGTAGCGCTTTTCACTTATTATTACTTCGTTACGGTTAGTGAGAGCACAAAGGCTTGTGCTAATGCTATGCGTTGCTTGAGATAGTAATTATTTATATTGAATACTTCAGTCTTAAGCTGTTTGTTACAACAGTAACTGAGCTTAATGCCATAGCTGCCCCTGCAATCATAGGGTTAAGAAGGAAGCCGGTGAATGGATAAAGCACCCCGGCTGCAATCGGAATAGCAACAATATTATAAAAGAAAGCCCAGAAAAGATTCTGTTTTATATTATTTACTGTTGCTTTTGATAATTTCACAGCATTTATAATATTTATCAAATTTGAATTCATTAAAGTAATTCCTGCATTTTCTATAGCAATATCCGAACCGCTTGACATCGCAATGCCCAGATCAGCCTGCGATAGAGCGGCAGAATCATTAATACCATCACCCACCATAGCAACAATCTTGCCCTTATTTTGAAGCTCCTTAATATATTTCCATTTTTCGTCAGGTAGTATTTCAGATACAAAATTCTTAATGCCGGTTTTACTTGCAATTACTGATGCTGTATGATTATTGTCACCTGTTATCATATTAACTCCTATACCCATTTTTTTCAGGCTTGCTATTGTATCTGCTGCCGTTTCATTTATAATATCAGCCAATGCTATAATGCATAATACTTTTTTGTTATTGCTGAAATAAACTATTGTTTTTGCCTGTTTCTTTAAGCTTTCAGACTTTTCTGAAAAGATATTTGTGATATTGTTTTCTTCTATAAGCTTATCATTTCCTATAAAGAAATATTCTCCGTTAACCATTGCTTTTACGCCCTTACCCGGTATATTTTCAAATGATTCGACAGGCAGTTTTTCTGCCTTTTCGTCCTTATATCTCTCTGCTATTGCTTCCGCCAGTGGATGTGTCGATAGTGATTCTATAGAATATATTATGTTTTTATAAATATTGAAATGAACCTCATTTCGAATTTTCTGGA
>CAZMDE010000419.1:0-2636 GCA_964564355.1 uncultured Bacteroidales bacterium
CAGAGGTGTTTTAGCTGATAAATGACGCAATAGAGTATCAGCTCTATACCTGCTTTTGGCAGGATACCAGGCAGAGTTAGGAAGTGGGATAGGGTTAAGTAGCTTTGAATTTGGATATATTTTTATAAACTCGTTGAATATATAATTCGTTAAACTTAAAGGCATATCCTTATATGGAATAATGTCGATTATTATTGGCTTATTGATTATTCTGGAGGCAGAAGCAACACGTTTTTTCGGAGATGAATTTTCTTTTTTTGAAGGATGATCTGTACAATTCAACAACAAAAATGTGACGATAATCGAAAGGATTAATGACATATTTTTCATTTTAAAATGAATTTAGACAATAATTGATTGATTGATTGATTGATTGATTGATTGATTGATGGTTAGTTTTAAAATAGTTTTTATTTAATTTCATTTTATCATGTCTAACTTACTTTATGTGGTATATTAACCAGTTGGGCTGCTTATTTGTATTTGTGAAAATTTCTACTATTTTTATTTTTTCATTGCATTTATTACGATACCAACCTTCACTCCAGGAAGCCATATCTAAATTTACTGCATTTAAAACTCCAATCCTAAATAATGAATGACTAAACTCACTTATAGTAATTGGATTGACAGATTGACAAATGCAAAAGCCATCTTTAAATTCAATTAAAGCTCTTCTGATATTTTTATTATTCTTGAAAAGATTGCAAGGGATAATTTTGGAATTTTCTACCAATAAAGATTGCTGAAACATGCTGCCTTTTTCCTGCTTTATTTTATTAAGCAATTTATTATCCAGGGAGTCTGCATTAATAATCCGGATAAACCCACCCGATAAAACACAAATTCCATTGAGTTTGGGGTTTTTCTCCGAATTTAGCTCTACACCGTTTTTCAAGTATAAACCATCAATTACAGTATTGAGGGTTGTATAGGCAGCTGGGACACAAAGAAAATGTACCTCATTATAAGCAGGCCGTATATTACTTCTTGAAATGGAAAGGCCCTCGGGCTTATAAAGTATTATATCCCCAAAACTGCTTTTAACTACTTGCACTGAGATAGGCGCATTCTGAACGGTTAAGCTGTCAATGAGTTTGCTATGTTTTAAAACAATGTTTTTTAGGCTATCGACTTGTTTCGCATCCTTATTTACGAGATTGCTATCATTTACAAAAGATAAAATCATCAAAGATACTATGAAGCCCATAATACATAAACCCGAAGTTTTCATAAACCAGACTATTTTATTTATTTTTATTGCTAATGAGACACTACAAGTATAGAAAAATGCTTCTTGAAAGGACAGGTTAAAATAATTGAATAATAAATGAAGTAAAACAACTCTTACTCATAATACATTTGATTAACCAGTTATCTTCTTGAAGCAGCTCCTCCACCACCCAATGCACCTATTCCCAAAATAAATCCCAGCCAATAAAAGAATCCAGTATTATTATCGGCATATAGACCAATATCGGCTCCAAATAATTTGCCAATAAGGGCAAAGAAGAATACCATTCCGTGAATTATTCCACCAAAGAAACCGTACTCATGATCTGAGTAATGTTCAGGTGCGCATGAAGTCATTGTAAAGACAATAAATAATAGAAAGATGCCCAGTACAATAGTTTGTTTTTTCATTTTTGCTTAATTAGAGGTTTATGGAATAAAAGTTGAATTGACTTGGGATCTGTATAATTATGTAATTCGTGCTGATTTTCAATTTTATGTGTCAATTAAAAAGGTAATAAGAGAATTTATCTATTGAAATCAGTTTCTGAAATATTTGCTGTTGAAAACGAGTTGTTTGCGGAGGACGAAATTACATCCAGGCTAATTTCATAACTTGGAATGCTATATCCGTTAGATTCACTTACAAAATTGAAATCTAAAATATCTGTGCCCTTTTCATACATAGGATTATTTAAAAAGCGCCCTACACATTGATTATTTTCTAATTTTGACAACCAATCTTTCCCATATGCCAGTTTTAAGTAATATACACCTTCCGGAATATTTCGGATTGTATATGATGTTGATCTATTAATAAACACATACCTTACACATGTTCCTGTATTAGAATTCATTAACTTAGCAACTACGTCAGTTCCTGGACCTACATTGATTATAAGGTAATTATCAATTGAACGAGCGAAATCAGGAACAAAATTGTAACAAGATGGCATTGGGCCATTACCGAGGCTACTTTCCTGCCAGCCTTCTTTGAACAACCGAACTTTTTCCTGTTTTAAAAGTTCTTCTGGGGATAATGATTGCTGTGAGGACTGCTGATCTGTAAATGTTGAAGCAAGGTCTCCATTATGTGGAATTGTCGTTTGATTACCAGTATTTTCAGGCTGACAGCCAATAATGATAAGAGACAGAAAAAGAAAGTTTAGAAGTAGTTGTTTCATCTTAGATAATTTAGGGTTTAGAAATACTTAAATTGTTTTTTTGCGAGTATGTAGTTTTCCAGATTAATAATAAAAATTTAAAGAATCTCAATTTTGCAATAAACCGGAATATGATCAGAAACCGCTTTAGCATTTTCAAAATCCGCGAACTTCCTGTAGAAATGGACTACCCCTTTGTCAAGTAAGCGCAGCTTATGTGTATTGTAAAGAATATTATCA
>CAZMDE010000420.1:0-2634 GCA_964564355.1 uncultured Bacteroidales bacterium
CAATCTCTTTCAGTTCTATAGATTCAGATTTAATTTTATTCAGTAATATTTCAATTTTATCATTGACATATAAATTGAAAATATAATCGTCGTTTTGCATCCACCGGGATTTGTCAACAATTGCAGATAAGCTGATATCAATATCAATTATTTTATCATTCTTGTTATAAATGATTGTGTTGATTTTATCAGAACTAACAGAGTTTTTATAAACAAAGATTATTGTTTCAACTTTCGCTTCTTCAAACACATCATCAGGAAGCTTAACTATATTGGAAATTCCATCATATAATTTTTTTCTTAGTGTTCTATAAGAAGAATTGAAAAGTAATGAATTGGGATTAATAAATGATAGATAACCATTGGCTTTTAATAATCTTAATCCTTTTTCAATAAAGATAGCATAAAGATTAATTCTGTTTTCAGCAAATTCAAACTTATCAAATAGGTATTTGACAATTTTTTCAGGAAGGTTTTTAATATCAACATAAGGAGGATTACCTATAATAATATCGAAACCATTTTTATCAAAACCTTTGGAGCCGGGTTTATAAGAATAAGCAGGTTCTTCGAGTTCATCAAGATAATTCGCATCACCAAAATCAGGATATTTAGAAATGACTTCGAGTCTTGCTTTAAGTGTTCTTAATCCGGCTTCACTTAAATCTTTTCTATATAGATAATGAGGAAATACAGAAGGAAATCTATCAAACCAGTTAAAAGCTTTTTCATCTGCTACATCAATATCGTCAATGAGAGAATTACCGCAAAGTATATTCTTGTCAAGAGCAGTGAGTTCTTTGCCTTTGTTAGCGGTTTTTAGCCAGAGGGAAAGCTTGGTGATTTCGACAGACTCGGAATTGAGGTCAACACCATAAATGTTGTTAGTCAGGATATGCCTGTCAAGCTCGAAAGCTTCGCGCTGTCCGCCTTTGAGCTTACTAATCTCATCATTGACTGCCTGACCTTCTTTGTAAAGAAAATCGAAAACCTGGTTTAGAAAAGCACCTGAACCACAGGCAGGGTCAAGGACTTTTATGTTGAGAAGCTTTTCTTTATATGCATCCCAGAATTTAAGATGTAATTCAATGTTACTATTGTACTCAAGCAATGTAGTCATTTTCCCGTCTTTCCTCTTCCTGACAGTTTTGACAGAAGCAAAATCCTGGGGAGAGAGTTCGGGCAGGCTGAAGAAGCCAAGTTCAGTTTTACGGTCGTCAAGCCAGGAGCCAATGGCTTCCTTAACTATATATCTTGTAATGTATTCGGGAGTGTAGAAAATGCCTTCTTTTTTGCGCTTGCCTGTAGGGATATCATCGCTTGAAGCGATGACATCCTTATTAATTTCTTCTTTTATTTGTTCGATGTCGGAGATGGACTGTTCGAAAATATGACCGAGAATATTAACATTGAGGTCGCTGGCAAAATCGTAATCAGCAAGCAGCAACAGTTTAATTAATACATCGTCCTTTATAATTAATTTGTCAAGTTCTATGTCCTGAGTAAACAATCCTCCATTGAATTTATTTATGTCAAGAGGTGGGTTTCCTTTATCAATGCTATTGAATAAGGCAGTAAGCTGACGCCAAATTTCTTTACCTCTATCAAGAGATTTAGAATAAACATCTTTGATATTCTTAATAATGTTTGGAGGTATAAGCCCGGCATCTTCACAGAAACAAACAAAAATGAAACGGTCGAGAAGCTTCTGTGTTTTTTCGAGAAGGAAAAGCTTGTTATGATTAGGATTATTAAGGATTAAATTATTAAAAAGCTCCAGGCGTAATTGTTTATACTGAGCATAAAACTTTTTGGTGATTTCCTGCTCGGCTTCCTGTCGTTCACGATATAGGCGGTCAATGAGCGATTCACCTGCTTCATTTATCAAATTGTCGCAGGAAAGGAGATAAAAGAATTTTTTAAAAATATCAGGGTCAACGAGAGACCGGATTTCGAAAACTTCATATTTAGCCTGGTCGGAAGAATGATAAAGGCGTATTTCTTTGAAATTTGAAACAATAACCCATTTACAATTACCACCTGATTTGGAAACATAAGAAAATGCCTGCTCAATTGATGTTCTTTTATCATTTAAGCGGGCTTGAGGCTTGTCAAGATTAGTGAGGGCATCTTTGATCTCAATAACAACCCGAACATCATATTTTATAATCTTTTCAGTAGAGATAGAAAAATAACCTAAAGCTGCATCGGGCTTAGTGGCATCTGTAACGGATTTAAACTCTTTTTCAAGATACCATTTGTCGTGAGATTCATATTCATAATCAAGTATATTGCCAAAGAAATTATTGAGGAAATCGGCTTTAATAGCTTCTTCTTTAGTTCTTTCAATTCTTCCGCTTTCAATAGCTTTTATATATTTTTCAATTATATCTTTCTTTTTGTTGAGGTCAGAAATGAAGTCAATACTGAAATTGGAAAGCTTTTGATTGAAAAGTCTATCTGAAAATATTGTCACTGCTTTTAAATTAAATTGAGATACAAACGTACATAATTTTTTTAACACATAAAAAAATTATAAGTAGGGAGTAGGGAGTAGGGAGACAAAAACTTATTATACAGAGAAGTAGTTATAAACTATGCCCACCCCGGGGAATAATCACTATGAATAATGAC
>CAZMDE010000421.1:0-2614 GCA_964564355.1 uncultured Bacteroidales bacterium
TGTCTGTAAATCTTTATAATAATCTGGCAAGTTTTTTACATCAACAGCAGTATCTTCAATAACAGCCACGGGCTTAGCATCTCCGGGCATATTTGTCAATACTCCCAATCCTGCTGTTCGAAGATTCCACACTCTCTGCATATCTTTTCCAAATATGATAGGAAAGTGAAAACCATATCCTGCGGAAAGCATATCATTCTTGATATCTGTTGCTATATTACGAATTGCAGATTCATCTTCAGCTTCAATCTCAATAATTAAAATAGCTCCCGGATCATCCTTAATAAAAAATCTGTTTTTCTGCTGTTCAATATTTGATTTTGTGAGGTCGAGAATTACTTTATCAGTTAATTCTACTGAATTGGGTTTATATTTAAGTGCAATAAGATTAGCATACATTGCATCTTCAACAGAGTTAAGATGCACACAAAGTAATGCTTTTGGATTTACTGAAAGAGGAACCAGGTTGAGCTTTATCTCAGTTATAAAAGCAAGGGTGCCCTCAGAGCCGCACAATAGCTTGCATAAATTAAATACTGAATGCTGAACCGAGCTTTGCGAGCTCATGAGCTCATTTGATAATGAATCTTTTTCGCGAATAATGCTGAATGCTGAATTTAACATTAGTTTATAGTCTTCCAGCAACAGGTCAAGTGCGTATCCGGTATTTCTTCTGGGAATAGAGCTTAATGGAAATTCTTTCCTTATTTCATTGCAATTGCCCTCATCATTAAAAACACTTTTAACAGCTCTGTATATTTCATTTTCCAGAGTATTACCTTTTGTTTTTTCTTCAAATTCATTATCTGATAAAGGTTTAAATAGTACTTCATTACAATCACTCAGAAGTGCTTTTATTTCAAGAGTATGTTCTCTTGTGCTGCCGTAGACATATGAATGCAAACCACAAGAATTGTTTCCCACCATTCCTGCCATCATGCATCTGTTAGCTGTCGAAGTCTCAGGTCCGAACGTCAATTTATATTTTTCAAGATGTTTATTCAGTTCAGACAAGATCACACCCGGCTGAACTCTGACCCATTTCTCCTTTTCATTTACTTCAATTATTTCAGTAAAATATTTTGAAATATCTATGACAATACCGCTGCCAACGCACTGACCTGCTAAGGAAGTACCTGCAGCTCTGGGAATGAGCGAAGTCTTTTCTTTATTAGCAAATGCAATTAATTTCTTTATATCGTCAGTGTTCTTTGGTCTGGCAACTGCAAGAGGTATTTCCATGTATACAGATGCATCAGTTGCATAGAGCAATCGGGTAATATTATCAATATACAAATCCCCTTCGAGCGAAGAGCGAAGCGTAACTAGCGAAGAGGGGTTCATTATCAATTATCCATTATCAATTGTCAATTAAGAAATTACTCTCTCTTCTTTTTTAATTTCGGAGGAGCGAATTCAAGTAAAGCCCATACAGGTTTATGATTAGAAATATAATAGTTACTATTTGACTTATCAACATCGCCAGACAATTTCACATCAACATAACCTCCTTTTATAGCATGTGCTCCTGCAATATTGCCATATAATATATGATCAGTAATCCCCTTATTAACATTTTCATAAAGACAGCAGGTACTTTCTTCAGCAATATTTATTTTTATATCATCCCAAATATTTATTAAAGGGATGCTATTATAAATCTTTAAAGCGGGTTCATCCGAATGGTTGCCAAAATCACCTGCAATAATAAGTCGTTCGTTGGTAAATTTTTTTATAATCCCTTCAGCAACTAACTGGGCATAGCTACCCTTTTTACCATCACTTCCGGGTATCTGCAATGTGATTATCTGAAATTTGTTTTCCATTTTATATATATCTCCTTTAATTGCAGATGCGGGATGCCAACCATTAGAGTTTAGCATGAATTCATTAGTATTGCTTATAGGAGTTTTACTTAATATTGCTTTAAATTTATCTTTTTCATTTCCTGATGAAATTCTGCTTTTATAATAATAATCCATTCCAAGAATAACACCAATTCTTAGAATCCAATCACCATCAGGTACTTCAGTAAAACATATCACATCATATCTGAAAGGAATAAAAATTTTTGCAACCCTTTCAGGACTTGCATTAATACCTGAGCTCACATTGTAGCAAGCAATATTGATACTTATTGAATTGCTTATTTTATTATCAATTCTATCAGGACTACCGGGAGGTGAAGAAAAAGGGTCTTTTGACCATTTCACACAAGAAACAAAACAATGAACAATGAACAATGAGCAAAGAACAATTGTTTTATATCTGATACATCTTTTCCCCATTCTACATCCTTAACTTAGTTCAGGGATGACATCGCTTAAAGCGATGTCATCCCTAATGTTATCATTTCAATTTTTCTGAAATAACTGCAGAAATATTATCAATATTAATTCTTTCCTGAAGCATTGAATCTCTATCCCTAACGGTTACGGTATTATCTTCAAAGGTTTGGGTGTCAACTGTGATACAGTAAGGAGTTCCTATTGCATCCATTCGTCTGTAACGTCTGCCGATAGTATCTTTGTCTTCATAAAAGCACATATGATCGGACTTCAATGTATCCATTATCATTCTTGCTTTTTCAGGCATACCGTCTTTCTTGACAAGA
>CAZMDE010000422.1:0-2612 GCA_964564355.1 uncultured Bacteroidales bacterium
CAAAGACTAACCAGTCAAAAGCTTCCCATTTAGCTTTGAGATTACCAATTGACAACACTTTATCTACCGGACCTTCTATCTGTTGTCCGTTAAAATCAACAGTGGCAATTAAATTATCTACCTTTTTAGCAGAAGCAAACATCATGGCTTCCCATATCTGACCTTCTTGTAATTCACCGTCACCGTGCAGGCTGTAAACAATGGACTTGTCATTATTGAGTTTTTTTGCTAAAGCTGCTCCTATAGCGTTTGATAAACCTTGTCCTAATGAGCCCGATGCCATTCTTATTCCCGGCAAATGGTCTGTAATTGCAGGGTGACCTTGAAGCCTGGTATTAAGATGCCGGAAAGTGGACAGTTCATTAATATCAAAGTATCCGCTTCTGGCTAAAACACTATACCATGCTGCTGAGAGATGTCCATTGGATAAAAAGAATACATCCTCATTTATTCCATCCATTGAGAAATTAGCGGCATTATGCTTCATAATCTCGAAATACAAAGCAACAAAATAATCTGTGCAGCCAAGCGATCCTCCCGGATGTCCTGAACTACAGCTATGAACCATCCTTAGTATATCCCTGCGTACTTGTGAGGAAACTTTTTTTAGATATGAAATATCAGACATTGATTTTAAATTACAGATTTATTGAAATTTAGATTCGTAACAAAAGTAAGTTTTTTGCTTATAGAATATTTAATTGTTGATAATAAATCAAAAAATGTTCCGCAAAACAAAACCTTAAAATTGCTTTTTTCGTAAAAGCATATAAGTTATAATCTTTATCTCTTAAATCTTTAACTTTAATTATGCTTCAAGTAAGTTTTATAGAATTTTTCCTGAAGTCAATTGAGATATTAATAGTAAGTGCAGTTAAATTTATTTTTGCTGCTCCTTTATCATATCTTGTTGGGTTCAATTATTTTCAAACATTTGTAATAACCGCTATTGGTGGTGTTGCAGGTGTCTTGTTTTTCTATTATTTAAGCGGATGGATTTTTAAAAGATTTAAAAGTGTGAAATATAGTATTAAGCCGGAAAAAGTTGAAACCAGCAAACTTTATAAATATAATCATAGATTATTTGATAAGATAAGAATGAAATATGGCTTATTAGGTCTCATAGTCCTTACCCCGGTCTTTTTCTCTATACCTCTTGGCTCAATTATGGCTAAGAAATATTATTCTGCTAAGAAAAGAATTCCATTATACCTGACCTTATCGGTTATTGGATGGTCTTATATCATTGCAACTCTGCTGAAATTTATGAATTATTGATTTAAACAGAGAAAATATATCCGTTAGCTATAATCTATCAATCTTTACTCTTAACTAAAGAGTTGAGTTCAGTAGTTTTCCTGAGGATAATATTTTTTGAAGGTATTTATTATTTATGCTTTTTGTAATTTCATCCAGATAAGCTGAGTTATGTGCATCTGTTCCCAGAAAGCTTATCATTTCACTGTCTATAAGCCATTCAGCGGCTCTTTTTGTAGGTATAGAATAATATCCGGTTAATGAGGTGATATTCATTTGCAAATAAATCTCCCTGTCATGCAGTTCTTCATATTTTTTTTGGTTTCCATACCAGTAAGAATATCTTTCTGTATGGGCTAAAACAACCTTATATCCGTTCATCTGTAAATTAAATACAAGGGATAGAAGATTTTCAGGTTCATGAATAAATGGCAGTTCAATAAGAATATATTTTTTCCCAAATGTCAGTAAAGTACCTGACTTCATTCTTTCCTCAAATTTATCATCAATAAGATATTCTCCTGCATAACCAAGAGTAATAGGTATTCCGGTGTTTTTCACAGCAGTTTCAAGCTTTGCAAACTCAGATGATATAGTTTCTGGTGTATTATTGTATTTATCGCCAATTACATGGGGAGTAGTAATTAGTTTTTTATAGCCGAGATGATAAAGCTTCTTAATCAGGTCCAAAGATTCCTCAATGCTTTGGCTGCCGTCATCAATGCCAGGTATTAGATGAGAATGCATATCAGCATTCAAAACCGAAAAATCAGTATGCTTTATATTCCCTGATTTATTAAATATATTTTTTATAAAGGTCAAAATGGATTATCAGATTAAAGATTATCAGATTAAAAATATTATATTATTTATCACGAATATCAAGTAATTCAACATCATAAACAAGAGTAGCTCTCTTAGGTATTTTATTATTATCTCCGTGTAAACCATAAGCAAGGTGAGAAGGAATAATCATTTTAGCCTTGTCGCCAACCTTCATCATCAATACTCCCTCCTGTAGTCCTGTCTCAACATTGCTTTTGCCTATCTCAAATTCCTTTGGACCATCCTGTTTTGAAGAATAGCATAATGTCCCATTTATTAACCGCACTTCATAATTTATTTTCGCAATTTTTACTGGTTCTGCTTTATTTCCTTTTCCATCTTTATATATCATAAATCTCAGTCCTGTGGAGGTTTTTATCATTTTCCAATTATACCTGATAATAAAATCATTTATTTCCTCATCCTCTGTTTTGATGAGGTATTTATTTACATTTTCCATTGGCTTTTTAATTTGCTCTTCAGAGAGCAGGGGAGTCTCTTTCTTAGGTTCAGTATTACAAGAGAACAAT
>CAZMDE010000423.1:0-2606 GCA_964564355.1 uncultured Bacteroidales bacterium
CTAATATTTATAAAGCTGTAAAAAGGAATATAAATTCAAACATGTATATTTTTGATAAAAAATCTAAAGTTTTAGAAAAAATCTTAAAATTTTCTTATGTATAATAATAAATATATGATAATTAGTTGGGATAAATAAATAAGACAAAACCGTATAAAAAACCAGCTATTTTGTCTATTATACCAAATTATTTGCTATTTTTGCATATAATTTTGATCAATGAACAGTCCGGAAATAAAAGCATATATTCGAGAAAACAGCCATCTTTTTTGGTACACACCGGGGAATAAAAAGGAAGATATAAGCACTGAATTTCTTGTGGAAACCATATTGAATTATGGAGATATGGAAGCAGTAAAAAAAATATTCAAGATAATGGGGATAAAAAAAGTTGCTGAAATTTTTTTCAATTCAATTATTATTAGTAGTAGACGTAAAGGCAATTTCCACGAATTAACTATTAACTATTTCACACTCATTTTCAAACGATATGCATACAGAGATATTTAATAATTCCCAATTAGACCTTTTGCCATACTTAAAGAACTATCAAAGGTCATTTTTCATGGTAGGGGGAACAGCTATAGCTCTCCATATAGGGCACAGACGTTCAATCGATTTTGACCTTTTTTCACCCTCACAACTTGTAAAAAGTCGAATCAAAATTAAGTTGCATCAAATTCCGTATAAGCAGATTCCCATATTTGAAGATTACGACCAACTTCATCTCCTGATTAATAATGTAAAAGTTACTTTCTTTAGCTTTCCATATCCCATCCTGCATCCTATTAAAGTGTATTCATATACAACAATTCCTACCTTATTATCGCTCGCATCCATGAAAGCTTTTGCACTTGGGCGCAGAGCTAAATGGAAAGATTATGTCGACCTTTTTTTTATTTTGAAAAATTATTATTCAATACAGGATATAAGCAAAGAGGCTGAGATTAATTTCGGCAATCAGTTCTCTGAAAAATTATTTCGTGAACAATTAGCTTTTCATAAAGATATTGATTATTCCGAATCGATAGAATATCTTGTTCCTGAAGTTTCCAAAAATGAAATAAAAGATTTTTTGATTGATAAAGCAACTGATATAGAGATTTGATAATTTGAAGATCTGATAAATGAATGACCCCGCCGCAAGCAGCGGGGTATCACGGGTATATTTTTTTTCGCCGCAAGCGGCGGGGAATTTATCCCTTAGTGATTAAATCAATAAATCTGTAAACTATAAAACAACATATTAAATGATAAAATTTCTTGACTTAAAAGCTATAAATTCAAAATACGAACCTGAGCTTTCAGAAGCCGTTAAGCGGGTGATAAATTCCGGATGGTATCTTCTCGGCGAAGAGGTTGAAACTTTTGAAAAAGAATATGCCGAATTTGTCGGCACCAAACACTGTATAGGAGTAGCTAATGGTTTAGATGCATTAATACTTATCTTAAGAGCATATAAAGAGCTTGGGGTTATCAATGATGGCGATGAAATAATCGTACCAGCCAACACATATATAGCTACCATACTGGCAATTACTCATAACAATCTGAAACCTGTTTTAGTTGAGCCAGACATCAGAACATATAATATTGATGCGTCAAAAATTGAAGAAAAAATAACAAAGAAGACAAAAGCCATTATGCCTGTTCATCTTTATGGACAAATTGCTGAAATGGATAAAATAAATGAGATTGCAAAAAAATATAAATTAAAAGTAATTGAGGATAGTGCACAGGCACATGGAGCGAAAATTAGTTACACAGAGTTGCACGAAGCAGACACAGAGTCACACAGAGTAAGAAAAGCAGGAAATTTGGGAGATGCTTCAGGACATAGTTTTTATCCGGGAAAAAATCTTGGGGCATTAGGAGATGGAGGAGCAATAACTACGAATAATGATGAACTTGCAGAAGTATGCAGATCATTAGGTAATTATGGCTCTATAAAAAAATATGAGAATATTTACAAGGGAGTTAATTCCAGGCTCGATGAGATACAGGCAGCTATTTTACGGGTGAAGCTGAAGCATTTAGATGCCGATAACCAACGCAGAAGAGATGTTGCAGCTTACTATTGTGAAAACATAAAACATTCTCACATTACACTTCCAGCTTCCAGTTTCAAGTTTCAAGTTTCAAGTTACAAATCTCAAGTTTGGCATCTTTTTGTAATACGTCATCCACAGAGAGACAAATTACAAAAATATTTATCTGATAATGGAATACAAACCTTGATTCATTATCCTATACCGCCTCATAAGCAAGGATGTTATAAGGAATGGGATGATATAAGTCTTCCTATAACAGAAAAAATTCATAAAGAAGTATTATCTTTGCCCATAAGTTCTGTGATAAGTAAAAAAGATGTCGAAATTATTGTTGATAAAATGAATAGTTTTCAATAGATGATAGATTCTTAGACAAATATTTTGATACATAGAAAAAATAAAGTTTCGTTGGCAATATAGTTTGATATTTTAAAAAGCAATGAATAAACAAAGTGACAATATAGATATTAATCAACTTTCTCCTTATCTTTTCTGGGATGTTGAAAAGGGAAAAATAGATATTAATAAGAATAAAAAATGGTTGGTACATAGGGT
>CAZMDE010000424.1:0-2576 GCA_964564355.1 uncultured Bacteroidales bacterium
TTGAGAAAAATAGACTAAATCCCGTAGTTTCCACGTATAAAGAATTGATAATTTTAAGCCTAAATGGATATGCGATAAATTAAGTCGATATATATTTCTCTACAGGTGGTCTTAAGGGTAGAAGGAGTTCTGCTGGTCAGAATAAATACCTCTGAGTTATCTGGGGGAAAAAGCCATTCTTTCGTAACAGTTCTAAATAATCATCTTTGGTAATCCGCTCAAAATCAGCCAGCTTGGCAGTTAGTTCATTATTCCAATAATCATCATAATCTAATGCTCTGGGGTCGAGATTGTCGAACAGCAAGGGACCAGAGGCAGAAATGATATTGCCCTGCGGGTCAGTCTCAATGGCGAATAAGTCGCCATTCTGTTTGTGGCGGTAAATAGATTTCATAACCTTGCTTTCTAATCCCTCGACTAAATCTCTTCTTGTCAACCATCTCTATTTTAATTGTCATTTTGTTTTTTTTGTTAGTTTATTATTGTTTCATATCAGCATAAGTTGCTAATATTTCACCGTAATAAACTCGATGATAATCCCCATTCGGATAAGCCTGCTTTTTAACGGCATTATCGAGCATTTCTGGAATCAAATCGTGCTTATGCAGTGTTCGGCATAGATAATGAATATGACATTCTTTAATGATAGGAACCTGTATTTCAGGTGATGCTATCTCTGTAAGATTCATCTCCTTGAATTTATCATGGTCTCTTCCCGATACTGTGCCACAATACAATGTAGCCTCTGCGAGTTTTTTGGATGGGACGTTGACCGTAAATTCTCCCTCTTCTTCCATAAGACTGTAGGTATATCGTGAGGGTCTGACAAGGACGATAAAGACAGGTTTACTCCAGATAGACCCAATAGTTCCCCATCCAATTGTCATTATATTTGCTTTGTTGTCCTTTCCCTTCGTGACCAATAATAAACCATCGTCACACATTCTTTCCATTGTTTCAGCAAAATAATCCTTATAATCAACTTTTACTTTAACCATTTCGGAGTCTCCTATAAAAGATTAATTTTAAACTCCCTTATTGCGCGGTTGAGAAATTGCATAATAATTACTCCACAGGTATCCAGACCTCATTTCGCCTCAGAAACCACAATTGAAATGGCGGGTCATAGCGAGCAAAGATATCTTCCCCTGTAATTTTGAGTCCCTTGTCCATAATGAATTGTTCTAACTCTGCCTTATGCTCAAGATATCTCTTCTGGCTCCAAGTGCCTGAATATCTTATCGCAGCAATCTTTCGAGAAGGCATCTGCGTAAGGACTACATTGGAATCAACAGGTTCTGGCAAAGTGTCCAGACTGTATTTCGCAGGCATTGTGAAGCTTACGACATACTTGCCTTCTGATTTCTGCTGGTTGACAGGTGCCGTCATTGCTATAGATTCTTTTTTTCGGTTATTGCCCGAGATATATTTGAAAAGTCTGCCAAAGGCGATATTACCTGCTTTGTCAAAATTTGAGTCAACAAGAGTTTCGGCGGCAATATATGGCTCATACTGTCTAATCTCACAGTTGCCTTTTTCTTCGATAACAGCATATTTTGCTTTTTCTATTCCCACATGTTTCTCTGAATTAGAAGAACAAGAACATAATAACACAGAGGAGAGCAACAATAAACAGGTAAAACTAAAGTCTTGCTTTAAGGTTTTTGTCATGATTATTTTCCCTTATACTCTTCTGAATGTTCCTCATGCTTTGTCCAGTTCTCATAAATCTATCAAACTAGCCTTTATTCACCCCTTACCTTTGGTTTCCTCAACCTTAACAGTGAAATCACCACACTTTTTCCCATTCAATGCTTTAATGGCTGCTTGGGCTTGAACATCATCGCTCATGACTACAAATCCATACCCTTTGCCCTGGCCAGTCTTGGGGTCAGGAATGATATATGCTTTTTCAACGGTTCCAAACATAGAAAACAGGGTTTTCAGCATATTTCCATCTGCCTGGGGACTTAAATTTCCAACATATATCTTTTTTGCCATCTTATTTACTTTCACTATTAGAATTATCTTCCCTTATATTCCTCACTATGCTCTTCATGCTTCTTCCAGTTCTCAAGATACTTGATTGCCAGTTCTGAACTACTAATCAAGAGCAAGTTCTCAATGGTAATTTTTACAATACCTCTTCTTTCTCAATCATAACCATTGCCTCATCTTCAACGTTCCACAGGGCAGAAATATCATCAGTTATTTTTCCAATGATATTAACCGCAGAGGCTGCTCTAATTTCTTTTCCTTCAGAGGCAGGAGTTTCACCAAACAAGATACAGAAAGCAGAGCCAGGAGCCCAGTATGCCAGCTCGCCTACTTCAAGAACATCTCTGCTGTTCTCTGGTTCAAGTCGAGCCTTCACAGGAATCTTGAAGTAGATTTCTCCACCCCATCTATTGCCCTTAGCTCTTATGGGTAGAGCTTTGAGAATAGCTTGAGCAGTTGGGCAGTCATTCAGTTGGGCTTTGAGTTTTGTTTTACCAGCCGTTATAGAGATTAAAGTGGGCATAAATTATGGTTCCTTTTAAAAACACTCCAGGATTCAGGCAAAGTTTTTAGCATTC
>CAZMDE010000425.1:0-412 GCA_964564355.1 uncultured Bacteroidales bacterium
CATGCCGGAATTAACAGAAGAAATGGTAGCGATTTTGAACAAAAAACAAACCGAACCCGAACCAATACCAGAAGATCGAGCCTTCAAATATTACAAGCATTACTGTAACAAAGGCAAAAATGGCAAAACCAAATTTCCCCAAGAATACGAAATCGTATCATCAAAAATGATGAAGGTGATTAAGGATTTTCTAAACCCTGTGTATTTCTTTTATGACAACTAGGATGATGACTGTGACGGTCTGGGATGATTAGTAAAAATTACTGAAGCTCCGTGCGTATAAACTTTACGTATGATTGAAAATGAAAAATAAGCAATGTATTGAAATTAATAATACAATAATTACTTACAAAAATTACTGTAGCACAGTGTATTGTAAAATTAAAATACTAAGGCTATAATGACAGAAATA
>CAZMDE010000425.1:422-2574 GCA_964564355.1 uncultured Bacteroidales bacterium
GGTCTTAATGTATAGTTAAAAATTACTGAGGCGCTGTGCGTATAAACTGTACGTATGATTGATAATGAAAAAATAAACGCTGTATTGAAATTAATAATACAATAATTACCTACAAAAATAACTCTAGCACTTTGTATTGTAAAACCTAACTACTAAGGATATAATGACAGAAATTGGAATAACATTTGTAACATTAAATTAAAACGAAACCGAATGTCCACCACCTGAACAGATTAATATCTAAATAACAGGAGGAACAAAGCACATGAATATCGGACCATTCTTTTACTTCAAAGATAAAATTTCAAACATTAAAGGACTATATGCTGATCCGGTTAATATCAATGATATCAAGGACCGAACAGAAAAACTTGATGCTCCTCTAGGTCACGCAGAACTATTCAACCGCCTAAAAACCCAGGAGGATTACATTTACTTTCCTCGCGGACGAGTAGTTTATGACACCGGACAGAAAGTCGCAATCATTTATATAGATAAATGCATTATGAAGCATGTTCCTAAGGTAGTAGAGACTTTCCAGCTGGAGAATTACCGTGTGGAGACCAATGATCATTATACATGTAGAAGTTGCGGGGATACAGATGCAATGTGGGATTAAAGGGATTTTTATGATAAAACGAGAAATATATTGGAGAAAAAATTATGACATTGAAAATTAAAACAGAAAATTGCGATGAGATTATTGATTTGGAGCAGTGGTTTAAATATGCACCGCCACAAGGTGGCGAAAACCACTGGCATGATGGAAAAAGTGCCAAGGAAATTGCGAAATATTTTTTGAACGATTCAAATATAATTCCTAAAGAAATATTGGATGTAATAAAAGAAATATTACCAGCAGCTAATGGTGTCTGGGAAGGTATTCCAGAGAAAGTAACTAGAATTGATAATTTTCGTGGTGGTCAAAGACATCATGATTTACTAATTATATCTGATAGTAATAATTCATTAGTAATCGGTATTGAAGCAAAAGCAGGTGAAAAACTTAGCAACTATGTAAGTATAGAACGAGACAATACCAAAAAATTATCAGAATCAAGTAATAAAAAGAAACGAATAAATATGTTAAGAACAGCAATTTTTGGAGATACTGGTATAGATGAAAATTTAATTCGATATCAACTTTTTACAGCGACAGTAGGTACAATAGAAGATGCTATGAAAAAAGAATATAACAAGGCATTATTAATAGTTTTATCATTTACAAATGATGAAATAAGCAAAAAGGATGTTGAAAATTATATTAAAATCCTAGGATATAATGGCAATGACGGTATTGGTCCATACAAATTATTTGGTTATCAAAATATCGAGTTTTTTATAAAATATCTATCTGTTTGTAATGAAATAAATCATACAATTAAAATAATATAGGAGGGTTTCAAAATGTGTATAACACCAGTAGAATCTATAAAAAATAATGCAATAATCGCTTCAAATGTATGGAAAAAATTTGTTCCTAAAGTTTCAAAAAATAAATTTAATGAGTATTTCCATCTTAGACCAACCGCAAGTGGAGTAACAATTATAGCAACATTTCCTCCTGTTTCAATGCGAGGCATTGCTATAAAAGGGGATATTGAACATAATTTGCTTGCAAAATTGGAAGAAATATCCCGAAACTGGAATGTTATATGTAAAGTATCAGATAATAATTTAAGGGATACTCTAAGTAATTTAGGGTTTAGACTAAGGGCTGATAGAGTGAATCTTGTAGAAGAAGATTACCAAGCCAGAATGATAAGAGCCATGACAAGAAATGACTCAAATCTAAAAGGTTTAACTTTTGTTGCATCTGAACTTATAATTGAGAATGTAAATGGAATTCAAAGTAATAGATTTGATATTGTAGCAATAAAGGATAAAATATTATACATTTTTGAATTAAAGAAAGATAGGACAACTAAAGTCCCTGAACAAGTAAAGCGTTATTTGGAGTTTTTCAATAGCAGGAAAGAAGATTTTATGACAATCCTTAAAAATTATCCTATTACTCAAGTGTCTGAAATCGAAGAAGTTAAAGGGATTGCGGTTATGAAACTGGCTGAAAACAGTAAGTCTGATATATGGGATAAATTAAAAGAAAAATCAGGGGTGGATATTTGGTTTTACTCAGATAGTATATTTTTTG
>CAZMDE010000426.1:0-2136 GCA_964564355.1 uncultured Bacteroidales bacterium
TTAGATAGTTTAAAATTTTTAGGAATAATGGACGTCTCGAATTTTTCTGCTGTAGAATATTCAAAAAATAATAATGGTTACAACTTAAACATTAAAAATACTGATAAAAATTATCTAAAAAAATTCAATTACACAGCAGAGTTCTGGGAAAATCTAGGAATAGTTAATTGTAATATCAAAAAATAACGCCGAACACCTAACACACGGTTTATTCTATTTGGGCATTCGGCTTCGGCATTTGCAAAAGCAGTCGCTCCCGCGAAAGACGTTTATTTTTGCTTTGCAAATGTCTAATAAAATTATAGCTTTGTTAGTAATATTTCGGTAGAAACGGTTTCAAATCCCCAAACAGAAATAAACCGCGAAAACGTTAGGTCGCATTTTGCGACTTAGCGTTGTTTGAAGACCCAACCATTTTTTAAGTAAATCCCACGACAAAATATTTTCATACAATTAGCTACGAGGTAGTAGTGATTTCCCATTTATTTTCTTCAGGCAAGTTGTTGCGATTGACATCGTGAAAGCTCGCTTTCAAACGACTGGCATCGTTACAACAACTTGACGAAGGTATAAAAATCAAATGTTAAAATCTGCTACATAACGTAGCAAAATGTAAAATGTTTGATGTCGAATGATTAACTTAGCGTAAAAAAAACTTTCGCTAATGACGTTATTAACGAAATATTTTTTACTAAAAAGGTGCGACTTCATAGGACAGATGCGCTTAGCCTCAAAACGGTCTTTTTGTACAGAAAAGTACAAAAAGCAACCTAACATGAGCTATGCGAAATTGGCCTTTTGAGGGCCAACTTCGCATAGCTCCAACCGTTAGCAGTAATACTACATTCCTTCTCCGAATAAAGTTTTCTGCGTTAAATCTTTTTCTTTTCTTTTTTCTTCAACCCTTTTTTTAGATACTTCAAAATAATTAAAATCCTTTTCAATACCTATAAAATTACGGTTCGTATTCATACAAGCAATAGCAGTTGAACCGCTACCCATTGATAAATCTACTACTAAATCATTTTCATTGCTAAAAGTTTTAAGTAAATCTTCTAAAAGCAATATCGGTTTTTGTGTTGGATGCAATCCTTCATAGTCTTTTTTGTAATCTAAAATATTGCTTTTGAATTTCCCTCCTTCCCATAAATTAAAAGTACTTAAATAACCACTATTATCATTTATTAACTCATCATAAGATTTAAAAAATTCAAATTTATCTATTGCAAATAACTCTATTAATGATTCATAAGTTTTCCTGTTACATATTTTAAATTGATTATAATTATTTGAGAAAAAATGAACCGCACTTCTATTTCCTAATTTTTTATTTATTTGACTACAATTTAAACCAATACATTCTTTTAATTTTAATGAATAATCTCTTAAAGGGTGTAACTTTTCTGTATCGTCTTGTTTGCTAAACAGTAATATATCTTCATAATAATTTAATGGTGCTTTTTTAGCAATCAAGCTATTTGCAAAATGGTCTTTCTTCCAAATCATACTGTAATTAAATGGTAAGTTTGGTATTTGCTTACTTATCAATTCAGTTGTAAATGGTTGTTGTGCAAATAAAACCATTTTACCATTTTTGCGAAGTATTCTGTTTGCTATTTCATAAATCTTTTCGGTTTCAATAACACAATCCCAATTAGTTTTATTTTGCATACCGTGTTTTACAGTATCACTACTTGCAATATTGGTTACAGTTCCATAAGGCAAATCTGTCAATATCAAATCTACACTTCCATCTTTTATTGCTTTATGTTCAAAGGTGCAATCTCCTTCTAATAACTCTATATTCATATTTTTAATTTTTTCAAAATTATTTTTGCCCTCGCTCAAAAAAGAAAAGAAAAAGGTTCAGTTCTCCGAATGAGCATTTGTGGTTAATTACCGTACTACTGCTAACACAGGCTAAAACGGCATTAAAACGACCGTTTAGCCTCGTCCGTTATGTGCAAGGCTATGAAACTGCATCTAAACGAGCATTTGTTATTTCGATAGCTTTTGGATTAATGTCGCAACCTATAAAATTTCGGTTCAATTCTTTACAAACTACTGCTGTTGTTCCGCTTCCTAAATAGTAATCGGCTACTGTATCACCTTTATTACTGCTTGTATTTATTATTC
>CAZMDE010000426.1:2146-2571 GCA_964564355.1 uncultured Bacteroidales bacterium
AATCAGCCACTACATCACTTTCATTTGTGGAAGCTAAAACAAAACGGCTTATTAGTTCCTTTGGTTTTTGGGTAGGATAACCTGTCAATTCTTTGTTATCCCTACTAATGTATGTAACATCTTCAAACCAATCTTTTGGTAAACTTCCATCGGCTAATGAGTATTGTGTTCGCTTACCATTTTTCAAAACAGTGTAATAACCAAAAGTGTCAATTTCTTTCTTAAATCTTCTGTATGTTAAATCAGATATGCTGTCTTTCACAATGTCTGAATTGAAAATAAACGCATCACTTTTGGAGTAAAATAATATTACATCGTGTTTTTTATTCCACTGTTTTGTTGTTTTTCCTTGCGAATTATAACACCAACTTATTTCATTTCTAAAATTATTATATCCGAAAATATCATCTATCAAAATTCGCATC
>CAZMDE010000427.1:0-2569 GCA_964564355.1 uncultured Bacteroidales bacterium
TGCTTTCATAGAAGAAAGGGATTCGTCCAACCCTGAAAAAATTAAGAAAGAAAATGAGAAGAATGGCAAAAAAGAATCATTATAAACTCACTATTCACAAAGGTCGTAAAACACGAATCTGGGATGAAGATTAATAAGTCAATAAGAATTAGATAAATTCCGGGCTATTCATTAAGAATTTTATTAAAGTAATCAACCTATTTTCATTAAAAAGCAAAGCATTTAACAAAATTTTTCTTAATTTTGCATTTGGTAGTAATAACAACTATATTTTGTTATTAATCTGGCAAAATGAATAAACAAATTCTTTATTTTCTATTTTGTATTTTTTACTTTGTATTTATTCAATCATTGATTTCTCAACCTTCAAATGATGAATATAAAAACCCTATTATATTAACTAAATTAAATAACTGGTGTTCATCTTATGGCCAATACAGCAATGTTGGTGCCACTCCGGACGTGTTTGCAAAACCTCCTTGCTGGAGCAGCAACTCATCTCATGATGTTTGGTTTAGTTTTACTGCTATTGCCACTGCATTGAATATCAGCATTTATGGAGAGGGAAACAATGGCGGCAACCTTAAATATCCGCGGCTTATACTTTGCCAAATTAATTCTAACTCTAATCTTTTTTATAATGCTGACGCTTGCAATGAAGCTTCATTCAATGTAGGTTTTACAAGTATATATACAGCAAATCTAAAAATTGGTATTACTTATTTTATAAGGGTAGATGGGGCAAATGATTTTACCGGTGCTTTTAAACTATGTATAAATAATTTTACTCCCCCTATTCTTCCCGGTCAGGATTGTATTTCCAATTCGTTTTTATGTGATAAGAGTTCTGTTACCCAGACAGCTCTAAACGGAAGCGGAAAAGACTCTGACGAAGGGCGGGGAACTTGCATGGATTTGTCTATTGTTGGGCTTCAAAGTGAAAACAATTCCGCATGGTATACCTTCACTATTGCAAAAAGCGGAATACTTGCTTTTTCTATTGCTCCGAATAATAATTTAGATGATATTGACTTTGCATTATTTAAAATGCTGAATGGAAAATGCAATTTTAAGCGAGTGGTCAGATGCAGTGCTGCAAGGTGTTTCAATAGCACTGGTGACATAGGCACTACAGGTTTAAATATGACTTCTACGGATACTACAGAAGGTCCGGGTTGCGAATTTGGGCAGGATAATTGGGTTAAATATCTTAATGTTTATGCCGGCGAATCATATGCTTTATTAATTAATAATTGTTCTGATGTAAATGTGGGAACTGATAATGGATTTACTCTTTCTTTCGATGGCTCATGTGAATTTGCCGGACCAATTGCTGATTTTGATTATTCTCAAATATCTGATTGTTCTTATTTATTTAATGATAAGTCACAGGGTGCTATGTCATATCACTGGGACTTTGGTGATGGGGCAACTCCTGATACTGCTATTACAAAAGGACCTCATAATGTGATGTATTCTACTACAGGGAAGAAAACCATTGTTTTAACAATTACTGGTAATGGTGGTTGCCAGGTTGTCAAAGTTCAGCAAATCATTATTTATTCAAATACTAAAATTCCGATAACAGACACAAGCACATGCAAAGGAATTTCTGTTTCTATTAATGAAGGTAATGCTAAAGCCTTTAAATGGGGTAATGGTTCTGATGCAAATCCTTTTATCGTTAGCCCTGATACTACAACTAATTATTATGTAACTGTTACTGATAATTATGGATGTATTGGGTATGACACTTTAAAAGTAAATGTAAAACCAACACCTGCAACACCTATACCCTCTTTTAATACTCCTATTTGTGTAGGCGACACCCTTAAGCTGTTATCTACTAATATTGATAATGCAAAATACAAATGGGAAGGTCCGAATGATTTTGTTTCTGATTTGCAAAACCCTTACATACAAAATGCATCAATTAAAGATGAAGGGAAATATTATGTAAGGTCTTTTGTCGATGACTGTCAAAGTGACAAAGTTGATATTGATGTAAAAATATTCCAAAATCCTAAAGATTTTCTTCCAAATGATACGATTTTATGCAAAGCTGGTTTTAGATTGAATTTAAAAAATATTTATTCGGAATATCTATGGCAGGATAATTCTGAAAAGCCATATTATGATGTTGCTAATGCCGGTATTTACTGGGTAAAAGTAACTGATGAAAACAATTGTTCAGCTATAGATACTTTTAAAGTTAGGGTTGCCTGCGCTCCGGTAATATATATACCAACAGCTTTTTCACCTAATGATGACACTAAAAATGACAAGCTGATTATTTATGGAAGTGATGTTACAAAATTTAATATTAAAATATTTAATCGTTGGGGAACGCTTGTGTATAAGTCTGATAATATTAATGAAGAATGGGATGGTAAATATAATAATGTAACCGTACCGCAGGGTCTGTATTCGGTAATAATTAAATACAAAGGGGTTTATGATATTAACATAGTTGAAAAAACAAGGTTTTCCACTCTTACTATACTCAGATAAAAAAATATTGTATTAAAAGTATTAAAACCTATTTAATTTCAACTTAAATTTGGAAATT
>CAZMDE010000428.1:0-2557 GCA_964564355.1 uncultured Bacteroidales bacterium
GGTCTGACAATAATAAATATGGTTACCAGCTTGGCTATAAATACTATAATGTTTTTAATATCAAAAACCTTTATTTCCAGACAGAATATAATTCAGTTAAGCCGTTTACCTATGCAAACAAGGACTCTGTTCAAAACTACACCCATTATAATCAGCCTTTAGCACATCCTTTGGGAGCTAACTTTATGGAATCTGTTACTTTTCTAAATTACACTTTCAGAGATTTGTTTATTGAGCTTAAGTTTAATTATGCCGAATATGGCTCGGAGATTTCCGGATATAATTATGGCCAGGATATTTTCAGAACTCAGTATTATGGTCCTTATCCTATGAACATAATACCTCCGGGTAATGAAACAGGACAGGGACTTAAAAATATTCTGAAATATAAATCAGTACGTATCAGTTACCTTGTTAACCCTTCTACAAATCTGAATTTTTATTTTGAAGTATCTGACAGGGTTCTCAAATCAAACATAACTGACTATCACTCTACATATATAAGCTTTGGTATCAGGACAGCAATAGATAATTATTATTTCGATTTCTAATAATAAATAAACAATGAAAAAAACATTAATAACTTTAGCATTAATGCTTTTATTAAGCAGTGTTAGCGTTATAGGACAGAATAGGATATATTTCTGTTCAGATTATACTCAGACCGGTGACCCTATTGGCGAGACTGTTGTTTGGGATACTAAACCAGCAGGCGGAAGCATTTACATTCTCTATCAAAACAACGGCTTAAATTTTAACACCAATGTTTTGTTAATTATGATTGAAAAGCTTGATACTAATAAAGTGTATAAAGGATATACAACCAAATCTATTTTTCCTGATAGAAAAAAGAACTGGGCTGCTTATAATTTCAAATTCACTGAAGCAGGGGAATATAAAGTAAGATTCATTGATGCGAAAAACAATGAACTTGCTGCCGGATTTGTTACTATCAAAATAGCAGACCTGAAAAACAAAAAATTAACTGATAAAGTTGTTATTGGTTATTATGATGGCACGATATTAACTTTCTGTGAAGGAATAGATGAACAAAACATTAGTCCGATAGCTCCATCAGCAGTCTTTAATATTAGCACCAACGGTGGTTGTATTTATGTTATATTAGAATGTCCTAAGATACTTAACACTGACGCAGTTTTTGTTGACATCTATGAAGGTACTTATTATGACAACTTAGTTGAAACTAAAAATTTCAGAGTTAATCCTAATAAATTAAAGACATTTTTCAAATATACATTTTCAAAGCCGGGCAATTATAAATTAGATATTTATAATAACAATTCCATAAAAATCCACACAGGAACTCTAACAATAAACTAAGCAATCAGTAAACATTTTCAATTTTCAATTGTCAATTGCCTATATATTCTGTCAATCTGTTCCTTGTACTTTACTATTAATACATTTCTTTTGAGCTTAAGCGTTGGAGTAATTTCACCTGCTACAGTTGTCCATTCTGTATCCATAAGCTCAAACTTTTTTATCTGCTCTTCCTCACCGAAATCAGAATTATAAATGTTCACTTCCTTTTGAAAACGCTGCTTAATTAGCGGCAATTTTATCATTTCACTGTCAGTAGTGTATTCAATATGCTTATTTTCACACCAGGAACGCAGATCAGCAAAATCAGGAACAATAAGAGCTGCAGCAAATTTCTGATTCTCTACAACTACCATCAGGTTATCTATTAATGGCGATTCCTTGAATTTGTTTTCAATTGGCTGCGGAACTATATATTTTCCGTGAGTTGTCTTAAACATATCTTTCTTTCTGCCAGTGATTCTTAGCAGATTATCCTCTTCAAGATGACCAAGGTCACCTGTATGCAGCCAGCCATCATTATCTATCGTCTCTTGTGTCTGCTTTTCATCTTTATAATAGCCTGACATAACATTAGGTCCCTTGCATAAAATTTCCCCGTCATCAGCTATTTTCACCTGCACACCTCTAAGCGGCTGTCCGACAGTTCCGAATTTCATACCTCCACGATTGTAATTATAAACAGCTATTACAGGTGATGACTCTGTCATGCCATAGCCTTCCATCATATGAAAGCCCGCTGCCCAGAATATTCTTGAATACATAGGTTGAAGTGCAGCACCTCCAGAAACAATAAGTTTAAGATTGCCTCCAAGCGACTGGCGCCATTTTCTGAAAACAAGAATATCTGCTATTTTGAGCTTTATATCATATAATAAGCCATTAGCGTGATTTAATTCATATTTCAAACCAAGAGAAACCGCCCAGAAGAATATACGTTTCTGTGCTTTAGGCAGCTTTCTTCCTGTGGAAATTATCCTGTTATATATCTTTTCTATGAATCTCGGCACAGTTGACATTATATCAGGTTTTATTTCCCTCAGATTATCACCTACAGTGCCGATATTCTCTGCATAATAAACAGATATACCCAGGTACTGATACAAATATGTCAGCATCTTTGCATATACATGACACATTGGCAGAAAGCTCATCGCCTTATTCTCAAAGCCCAATCCTTTAGGAATATGTGAGCTTGCATACATATTTGAAATCA
>CAZMDE010000429.1:0-1661 GCA_964564355.1 uncultured Bacteroidales bacterium
CCGTCAAAAATGTTTATGGGAGATACGGGAAGCCAGTTCCTCGGAGTGTTTTTAGCAGCTATAGGCATTAATTTTTTCTGGAATGGCAAAGGTATAGTTGGCGAACATACTGCAACTAAACAAATCATAAGCACACTTTTAATTTTTGCGATTCCAATAATAGATACCTCTGTGGTTTTTATTAAAAGAATTGCGGCAAAAAATTCACCATTTATCGGAGGCAAAGACCATACTACACATCATTTGTCTTATTTAGGACTCACAGACAGGCAGGTGGCTTTAGTTTTTACGGGTATTTCATTAGTATCTATTGTGTTTGCTATTTTTATTATTAATTATACTCCGCACTGGGATTATATTTATGCAATTATCTTCAGTATTTATCCGTTACTTCTGTTTTTTGTATTATTTTATATATCGAACCTGAATAAGGTTAAAAATCTTTGAAAGCAAAGAACAGGGAGAACTAATGAACCAATGAAAAGGACTTTATTTTTAATATTATTTATAATCATCTTACCTTTAATTATAAAGTTATTCTCCTTTTACTCTGACAAATTCAATAATACTGACAGTGATTACAATAATGCATTTTTAAGGAATACTAAAACTTTTGCTATTGATATTCCAAAAAATATAGATTTTGCTAAAGAAAAAGTGCCTATAGAAATGTATGATGTGAGAGAGAGACTTGACAGGGAATTATTGGTTAATGTTTACTGGCAGTCAAATACTATTCTGTTAATAAAAAGGGCTAACAGATGGTTTCCTGAGATTGAACCTATTCTGAGAAAGTATAAGATTCCCGATGATTTTAAGTATATGGCTCTTATAGAAAGCGGCTTTGTCAATAATGTATCTCCCGCTGGAGCTGAAGGGTTTTGGCAGTTTATGAAGCCAACCGGTATTAAATATGGTCTTGAAATTAACGATGAAGTTGATGAACGTTATAATACTGATAAGGCTACTGAAGCTTCCTGTAAATATTTGATTGATGCATATAAAAAATATAATAACTGGACTCTTGCAGCAGTTTCTTATAATGCAGGGTTAACAGGGATTGATAAACAAATAGAAAAACAAAAAGTTAATAGTTTTTATGACTTAATTCTTAATGAGGAATCATCAAGATTTATTTTCAGAATTTTATCTATGAAGCTTATTCTTACTAATCCCACTAAATATGGGTTTTATCTCAGAAAGAAAGATTTATACCCCGCAATTCCTACTTATACTTTAAAAGTAGATACAGCTATCAGGGACCTTGCTGATTTTGCTTTTAAAAATAAGATAAATTATAAGTTTATTAAAATATTCAACCCCTGGCTAAGAGATAATCATCTCTCTAATAAAGAAAGGAAGGAATATGCTATTAAAATTCCTAAAGACGGTTATCTTGATTATGATAATCTGCTTAAGGAATTAGAAAACCCGAATAGTATTTTTAGAGATACTATCAACATAAACCAGATAAAATAAAGGATACTGGAGGCTGGAAGCTGGAAGCTGGATTTTTTCTGACTTCTAACTTCTAACTTCTAACTACTAAGAAAATGAAAGATGATCTTCAGGAAACCAATCTCCAATCTCAATTCTCCAATCTCAATTCAATAAATGATTCTGAAGAGCCGGTTAAAAATATCGAGGTTTACGGAGCGAGA
>CAZMDE010000429.1:1671-2534 GCA_964564355.1 uncultured Bacteroidales bacterium
CGAGAGTTCACAACCTAAAGAACATTGATATTATTATCCCCCGTAATAAATTAGTTGTTTTCACAGGTTTAAGCGGCAGCGGTAAATCATCGCTTGCTTTCGACACTATTTATGCTGAAGGTCAACGGCGTTATATTGAAACCTTCTCAGCCTATGCAAGGCAGTTTATCGGTAATCTTGAGCAACCTGATGTAGATAAAATAACAGGTTTAAGCCCGGTTATTTCTATTGAACAAAAGTCCACTAATAAAAATCCACGCTCCACTGTTGGCACAATTACTGAGATTTATGATTTTATGAGGTTGCTGTTTGCACGTGCAGCAGATGCTTATTCTTATGTTACAGGTGGAAAAATGGTAAGATATACCGAAAACCAAATTATTGACCTGATAGCTGATAAATATAACAAACAGGATGTTATTATTATGTCACCTGTTGTAAGAGGACGCAAAGGACATTATCGTGAATTATTCGAACAGATACGCAAACAAGGATTTATAAAAGTATGGGTTGACGGACAAATACGTGAGATAACCTATAATATGAAGCTTGACAGATATAAGGTTCATGATATTGAAATAGTAATTGATAACATAGCAATCAGCAATCAGCCTTCAGCTATCAGCAGGTTAAAATCAACCGTTCAAACTGCAATGCGTTATGGTAAAGGCTCAATCTCATTAATCAAATTATCAGATTTATCAGATTCATCAGATTACAAAAATAAAAACATACAGGCTGTTAATATACAGCATTTCAGCAAGCATCTCATGTGTCTCACATCAGGAATATCATATAACGAACCTGAACCTAATACTTTTTCATTTAATTCTGTTTACGGTGCCTGCTCCAAATGCAATGGT
>CAZMDE010000430.1:0-2526 GCA_964564355.1 uncultured Bacteroidales bacterium
AGTTACCAGCTTCCTAAGCAGTCCGCTTCTGGGTGTTAAAACTTTTGTGTTTATTATTCCAAGTTTATCGCAAAGTATTTTATTTACACCATTTTGATAGTTGTCAAGGTTGGTGTGTGCTGCATAAATTGAAATATCGTTTTTAATGGCTTTTATAATAATTTTTTCCTGTTGATTTACTCCGGTAATCTTTTTAAGTCCATTGCCGAAAATCAGAGGATGATGTGAAATAATCAGCCCGCATTCCTTTTTTATAGCTTCATCTATTATTTCATCAGTAATATCTACACATAACAAAGCCTTCTTAATCTCATTATCGTTACTCCCGATTATAAGTCCTGAATTATCATAATCCTCCTGCAAGCTCAGAGGAACTATGCTTTCAATATAATCAGTTATTTCTTTTAATTTCATTCAAAGAAAATTTATCAACTGTTCATTGCTTATTGCTCATTGTCATGTATCTTCATCTTTGTCAGAGCATTACCCTTTAAAAGTTCTATAGCCTTTTTAAGAGTAACATCTTTGCTGTCAAATATCTGGTAGAATGCATCTACATTCCATAGATTACGTGCTATAAGTGCTTTAAGATTCAGGGCTATAAATTCTTTAGATATATTAAATCCCTTTTCGTCCTTTTTAACTCCCTGTTTATCACAAAAATCAACTAACTTTTCAAGGAAGCTGTTATCAATGTTAAATTTATCTTCAAAGTCTTTTAATGTTAGATATTTAGCTTTTAAATCAGCCCTGTTATTATCAACATATTTAATTGTGTACTGATATAGAACACCCTTTCTCAATAGGTTTGAATAGTAATCTGAATAATAAGATGTATCAAGTGGAATAAATATATCCGGCATAATTCCTCCGCCTCCATATACAACCCTTTTGTTAGGTGTATAATATTTTAAAGAATCAGGAAACTTTATACTGTCTGGGTTTATATATTCTTTATTCTTCCCCCTGTTCTCTAGGTCTTTATAATATTTATCTGTTCCTTCTTTATATGATTTCTGAATGCAACGTCCGGTTGGTGTGTGGTATCGGGCAGTTGTAAGCCTGATTTGAGAACCATCCGGCAGCATGAATGGTCTTTGCACCAAACCTTTCCCGAATGAACGTCTTCCGATTATTATTCCCCTGTCCCAATCCTGAACTGCTCCCGAAACAATTTCGCTTGCAGAGGCTGAACTTTGATTAATTAATACTGCGAGCTTACCCTTTTCAAAATCTCCCAATGCAGAAGAGCTGTAATCCTGTCTGGGTGCATTTACACCTTCGGTATAAACAGTTAATTTATTATCATCAAGAAACTGGTCTGCAAGGTCTACTGCAACATCAAGATACCCTCCTGAATTATCCCTCAGGTCAAGTATAAGGCTTGTCATTCCCTGGGCTCTCAGATCCTTCATAGATTTATGAAATTCATCCATAGATGTTTTGGAGAAACGGTTAAGTTTTATATAACCTATACCAGGGGCAGCCATATATGTTGCGTCAATGCTGGTAATAGGAATTTTATCACGGGTAATTGAATAATCTATCAGACCTTTCTTTCCTCTGCGGAAAATGCTTACCTTTACTTTTGTTCCCTTTGTCCCTCTCAAACGCTTCAATACATAAGCATTTGTGATATCTTTACCCACCGCATCAATATCTTCAATTTTCACAATTTTATCTCCTGCCATTATTCCCAGTTTTTCAGATGGTCCGTCAGGTACTGTTCCGACAACTTCTATAGTATCATTAAATATATTAAACTGAACTCCAATACCGTCAAAATTTCCTATAAGAGGTTCATTTGCTTCTTTTACTTCTTTTTTAGATATATAAACTGAATGAGGGTCGAGGGTTTTGAGCATTTCTCTGATAGCTGTTTCAACTAATTTTGGCTCATTTACAGTATCTACATAATATGACCGGATTAAATTTAAAGTCTGTATAAATTTCTGGTCAGTAGTTGCAGGCTCATATTTGGAATCAGGTGGAGTGTTATAATAAATATCTTGGGAGAATCCAGATTTTACAGTAATACTGATTAATATTATTACTGATAGTAATTTACAAATTAAAAGTTTATTATGATTTACCATTTCCATTTCTATATTTTCTAATTAATTATTATTTTTATTGATTCGCAAAAATAAACATTTTCAGGTCAATACATTAAGGTATCTAAAAACTCTTTAACAATAGTTTATTTCTTTTCTAACATTTCATCCTACCTCATTCTTGTAATTTTATTGAAGTACTGTATGCGTCATCTACGTATAATCCCTGGTGAGATGACGAAGAGGTGATGGTGAGATTATGGTGCGGTTACGGTGCGGTTAAATTACTGAATTAAGATAGAATTTATTATGAATACCCTGTATATAAAGGATAAGCAGCTACTTTTAGTCACTTTATTATACTCACAGTATTTCTTATATATTTTTATCACTAAATTCATACAATTTTATTTCTTGTAACTACTAATCTGACAAATCTGATAATTTTGCAAATATACGTCAAAATACCTCT
>CAZMDE010000431.1:0-2518 GCA_964564355.1 uncultured Bacteroidales bacterium
GAGTATGGATTAATTATAGTGAAAGATATGCTCTGCCTTAATCAGCAGACCCTAATTATAAAGCTTACAAAAACTATAAAAACTATCATTGGGTCATCCTTGTCTTCTTTGTGCTTTAGAGATTCTTTAAGCTCTATGACCTCAATAAGCTCTTTGCTGCTGAGCTTTTTTACAATTTCGTCAGACAGACCGTAATCATTTTTTACAGAGTCTTTCATGCCTTCTGCATGCATTACCATTTCCTTGATTGAAGATTTGATAGAATCTTTCAGGCTGTTATCTCCGTAAGATTTAACCGAGAGTATCAAAACAGCAGCCAAAACCATTAAACTAAAACTAAACTTTTTCATAACTTTAAAATTTAAATTAAACATTTATTCGCAATATTATTTTATTTTAAATGTGCTCATGAGTACGCTTCACTTAGTTGTGAAACTTCCCTTTAGACATAAAAAAACATATCATTGGATTCATAAATGAAAATTTTTATAAAATTAATCATTTATTAAATCCCATATATTTAAAAACTATTCAAAATACACATTAAACCTTTAAACATAAAACCGGGGTTAGCATAAATTTTAAGATTTTCAACCCTGTTTTCATTAACCTGTTGGCTAATCTGTTCAGGATTCACAACATTATTAAGAGCAATATTTAGCGGCTGCTCTTTAACATGAGTAACATTCACCAAATCGAAAGAGCCATCCTCGTCACTTATGGTGTTGATGAGGTTAGAAGAATCTTTGATAGTAACATAAGCAAAACCAACAGCTGTCCCCGATGCATTATCTATTATTTTGCCTGTAACATGAGATTTTGCATTTTGACTTATAAGCTTTAGGCTCAAAAATGAAATTGCTAAAGCTAATCCTGCTAAAATTAAAACTGACTTTTTCATAAAAAAATAAATTAGTGGTTAAACAAATTTGAAATTTAACCTTTAGACATGAAAAGAACTATCACTGGATTCAAAAAACGAAAATAAATTTTAAGCCGTAATGATTTTACTTAAAAACAGTAGGCTGTAGATATTTATCATCCCTTATATGTTTACATTTTATTTTCAACTTACTTAAAGACAAATTAATCTTGTCTGCCATTTTGGCAGTGTAATTTTGCTTTATTTTAAGCCCAATTCTCGGACACTCTTCGTACACTCTTAGAACACTCTATGGACACTCTCAGGTTAAGATGTTAAAAATCAGTAAATTCTGATATGCGTCCGTTTATAATATCTGCCATTTTGGCAGTTGATGATGAAGTTTGAAGACTTTGCCTAACGAGACGAGTTAGCTCTTAAACCCTGTAAAACATATTTCTTTTCGTAGGGTCATTTCGGTTGTGAAGAGGAAATTCCTGATGTCATCAAGCTCTTTAATGCCTGAATTGGCAAAAGAGAAATGCTTAAGCTCAATTCCGCTTTCATCTATCTGCTTTGGGTAGAACTTAATAAGGAAATTTTTCAGATTTGTTACGTCTATATGTTCTGTACTGTTATTCCGTGATTTAAGGTATTGCAGTAATCTCAGCCCGTCAATCTTAGTGTGGCAGGCTCTTACAAATCCTTTTATATCCTTGTTATTCTTTCTTAATGCATCCCATAGGTCATCATTTTTAAACTGCTCTTTTAAGAATTCAGTCATAGGTGTTTCAATATCTTGCTCAAATAAATCAGGTAAGAGGCTATAAGTAGCTTTTATATTATCAAAAAGCTTATAGTCATATATCGGGTAGCTTTGCCAGTCGCCTTTGCTGCCTTTTATAAGTGCAGGTCCTGTGCCGAAGAAAACCCTGTCTGAGTATCTTGATGACGGGTTGACATACTCTTCATTCCATATTAATACCTTACCGTATTTGCAGAGCTTCTGCAGGAAATAGAAATCCTCACCGCTCTTTTTAGGGGTTATCCCCTTTATAGCCCTATAGGAAGAAACCGGCAGGGCAATTGCAGAGCCAAGTGCTGTGAATGAATAGGGACTGCCTATCCTTATGAGGTTTATCAGATAATACCTCATGTAAATTTCATATCTCAGCAAAGCCCTGTTAAGTATCTCATCATCTGCAAGTCTGTGGTAATAAGGCAGACTGACAGCAACTGAATCAGAGTGTTTTTCAAAATTCTCCTTCACACTTCTGAAGTAATACTTTCCAAAAGTAGTGTCAGCATCCAAACTAACAATTAAATCCTCTTTGTTCGCTTTAGCATTTATGTCATCCATCACAGTCTTTCTTGCCCAGCCGACACAGGCTTTGGCTTTCTCCCATCCCTTCCCCTTGCTGATTCTGTCAATTATTGTTATAGGAATATCTTTTATACTTTTTAAATATTCTATTGTTTTAAAATTATCAAAGCAAATATTTCTTTTTTCTGTGGACTGTGGACTGTGGACTGCGGACTGGTATTCCTCCGGTTGATTGACACAGACGAAAACTTCGTAATCAATATCTGCATCCTGTTTTCTGATAGAATCTATTGTATGCACAATATATTCAAACTCATTCATCGCAGGAATAG
>CAZMDE010000432.1:0-2496 GCA_964564355.1 uncultured Bacteroidales bacterium
AATTTTCAGAAATGGTTCTTAATGATGACCAGATTAAGGATTTCCAACGCTATTTAATTTATAATCATGCAGCAGGTATTGGCGACCCAGCTCCAATTGACTACGTGAGAGGTGCTATGTTAGGCAGAATTAATGTACACGCTCATGGCAACTCAGGATGCCGGCTTGTTATTACACAGACCTTAGTAGATATGCTCAATAAAGGTGTTACGCCATATGTTTGTCAAAAGGGTTCTGTGGGTGCCTGCGGTGACCTGGCTCCTATGTCACAGATTGCTTTGCTGCTTTTGGGCGAAGGTAAAGCATATTATAAAGGAGAATTATACGAAGGAAAAGATGCAATGAATAAGGCAGGAATCCCAATCCCGGGCTTGCAGGCAAGAGACGGATTAGCCACGATTAATGGCTCAAACCTCCTTACTGCTATGAGTGCATTGCTTCTTGTTGATGCAAATAACTGGCTGAAACAGGCAGAAATTGCTGCCTCTATGTCGCTTGATGCTCTTAAGGCTAATCTGAAACCATATATGACAGAAATTCATGAAATACGTGGTTTTAAAGGCTCAATACGAAGTGCAGCAGCTATACGTAAAGTCATAAACGGAGGTGACCTCGCTGATGGAAAACTAAAGAGCAAGGTTCAGGATGCTTATTCAATGCGGTCTACACCACAGGTCATTGGCGCTGCACATGATGCTCTTGCTTATGCACGCTCACAAGTTGAGATTGAACTGAATGGAGTAGGAGATAACCCAATTTTCCTTCCTGACAAAAATCTGCAGCTTACTGGTGCTAATTTCCAGGGCAGCCCGGTTTCTCTTCCTATGGACATGATAGGTGCTGCAATTACTATGGTTAGTGTGCTTTCTGAAAGAAGAATGAACCGTCTTAATAATCCTGCTTTAAGTGTTGGCTTACCTGCTTTTCTTACTAAAGGCGGAGGAATGTTTTCAGGTCTTATGCTAAGCCAGTATACTGCAGATAGTCTCATAGTGGAACAGAGAATACTGTCAATGCCGGCTTCTATTCAATCTATTCCTGCTGCTGCAGACCAGGAAGACTTTGTTTCTATGGGTATGAACACTGCTATAAAGAACTTCCAGATACTTGATAATGCTTATGGAATACTTGGAATTGAATTTATGGCTGCTGCTCAGGCTCTTGATTTCAGAGAACATAAATTCGGAAATGGTGTTACTAAGGCTAAGGAAGTTATTCGTAAATATGTTGATTACCTCGACATTGACAGACCATTATATCCTGACCATACAAAAATGAAGGAGCTTGTTAAATCTTGTGAAATATTAAATGAGGTTGAAGCAACTGTTGGTAAACTCGGTTAAAATTGCATAAATTCTGATTAAATCTATAAATCTATAATCTCATGTCTGAGGAGTATTTCGCTAAACAACAATATCCTGCAGAACCTGAAAGCAAAAGGCCAGCAATCTTAACAATTCTGTGTTTGTTTTCATTAATAGGCGGAGGCATGTCTATTCTTTCAAATCTCATATTTACATTGTTCTATGATATGATGGTTTTTGGATTTAAACAGTTGGAAAAGACAGGTATGGTTTTTCCCGGTATGGACATAATTACTACCCAGCCAAGACTGTATTTTCTGATTAATATTTTTCTTTCAGCAGGTTCATTTTATGGAGCTTTGGAAATGTGGAGAATGAAGAAAACAGGATTTCATTTTTATACTGCTTCACAATTAGGAATGCTTATAATGACAATGGTTTACCTCGGTTTAAGTTTTTCTTCAGGAACCACATACTTTACAATTGCATTTATCATTCTTTATGCAATGAACCTTAAATATATGGTTCGTTAATTGGTTCATCAGACCATTTGTATCTTATACTTCCAATTTTTTATAACTTCTATCCAAAATTTGGACAATTGCTCAAATCTTATATTTTGTAATTAGTTGATATTTATAGTTATACTCAACTGTAAATACAATGGCAATGTATTTGCATTGTAATTATAATTACAAACACTTAAAAACCAAAAAAATGATAATAATGCTTATAATCAGTTTTCTTACAGCAAGAAAAGTTATTTCAGCAAAAAACAATGCTTCTTCAAGAAGCTTAGACAGTAAAAAGAAACTTCATATAAAATAAATAAAAATGCTAAATAAAATTATTTCAGTAGAGGTTAATGATATAAATGGTATGACTGTTCATGCAGAAAAATTCACTGCAAATGATAATAACAGCCCGGAAATAAAGCTTAATATTAACAGTAAATTACCAAGAGGAATGTATATGGTTTCAGTTGATGTTGAGGGAGAAAAAATGATCCAGAAATTAGTTGTTGAATAGACTATAGTCCATAGTCGATAGCTCACAGATAAATATAAGGCTCCGAAAGGGGCTTTTTTTATAATTGTTAATTAAATTCTTTAAAAATGGGTTAAATCTATTTTGAGGTGCTAAAGTAATACCAATATTTTAAATATAATTTTTAAAAGGGATATTTTATTGT
>CAZMDE010000433.1:0-2492 GCA_964564355.1 uncultured Bacteroidales bacterium
TTCTTCCAAAGTGTAGAATTGCTCATTATAACATGCTTCTCTTAGCTTATTTATTTTTGCTCCAGTATAATACTGATATTTATCCCTGATATCTGCAGGAGTATCAATAAATGTAATGTTCTCCTGTATGTCCATAGCATTAAATGTTGCTTTAGCAAGGTCAATAAAAGTTCTTGCTTTACCGGTACCAACATTATAAATGCCTGAATTATTTTTAAACAGAAACAAATAAAAACAAATTTCTACAACATCCTTTACATAGATGAAATCACGTAATTGATGACCATCTTCATAGTTCTTATTATGTGACCTGAATAATTTTACACCCCCTGTTTGTTTTATCTGGTTATAAGCATGAAATATTACTGATGCCATTCTGCTTTTATGGTATTCATTGGGTCCATAAACATTGAAGAATTTTAAACCAGCCCAGAATGGGGGTTGTTTATCCTGTTTCAGAACCCATTTGTCAAATTCATTCTTTGAAATACCATAAGGATTTAATGGTTTTAGTTTTTCTATCACTTCGTGATTATCATCATAGCCGAGTTCACCCATACCATAAGTAGCAGCAGAGGAAGCATATATAAGCGGTATCTGATACTTTACGCAATATTCCCAAATCATCTTTGAATAGTTAAGATTCAGCTCATCAAACACTGATTTTTTAAATTCACTAGTGTCAGTCCTTGCGCCAAGATGAAAAATAAACTTAACTTCATTATAATTTGATTTTAACCAATCAGAGAACAAACTGCGTTCTACCTTTTCAATGAAAACCTTATTTTCGAGATTCTTATTTTTATAAGTCTTGGAAAAGTCATCAACAACAACAATTTTGTTAAATCCTTTATTATTTAATTTATTGACAAGACAACTTCCAATAAAACCTAAAGCACCAGTTATTACTATCATAAAAATATGAATTTTTTATCCTAATCTTTATCCTAATCTTAATTTAATTCTCTATAATAATATTCAAGCAAATCAATAGCTTTTCTACCATTTTTCCCCAAATCTAAAGTATAATTATTTACATAAAGCTCAATATGTTTCTTAATAACACCATCACTTAGCTCCTGTGCATTATCTTTTATAAAATCATAACCTGAATCCGGATTCTTCAATGCAAATTCAATACTACTTTTTAAAACTTTGTCAAAAGTAATTTTTATTTCTTTACTAAAGTTCTTTCTGATTACAATACAACCCAATGGAATAGGAGAATTAGTTATACTTTCCCAGTATTCACCTAAATCCATAATCTTTATCAGTCCCTTGTCCTGATATGTAAAGCGGCTTTCATGAATAATAACTCCCGCATCTACTTTTCCTTTTAAAATTGCATCTTCAATTTCAGAAAACAGCATTTCTGTCAGGTGAAGTGTCTTTGCTTTGTCTCCAAAAGCAATCTTTAGAAGCAGATTAGCTGTTGTATTTATCCCGGGAATTGCAATGTTCAGGTTTACTATTTCATTTATATTGTATTTTTTTTTACTAATTAAAATAGGTCCGCAATTAGTTCCTAGGGCGCTACCTGAATTCAGCAAATCATAATTACCTTTTATCTTAAAATATGTCTGAAAGCTGAGTTTAGTAATATCAAGCTCATTATTTAAAGCTTTTTTATTTAACTCTTCAACATCAGTAATGACAGTTTCAAAATCAAAATATTCCGCATCTATCTTTTTATGGATAAGCGCATCAAATATGAAAGTATCGTTAGGGCAGGGAGAAAACCCGATTTTCAGATTAATAGCTTTTTTCATTAATAATATCAATAATTGTTTTGTTGAGATTTTTAATAGCTAAAGGGATATTCCATTTATCCTTATTACGCTTCTCAACATAATTTGATATTGAACGGATTTGAGCATAAGGCAGATTTTCTTTAGCGCATACAAACATAAAAGCTGCTCCTTCCATAGTTTCAATATCAGGATTGAACGTATTTATTGTTTTTTTAATACTATTTTCATTCCCATGAATAGTATTAACAGTTATACCTTTTACGGTTTTGAGTTTATTTAAAGTTTTATTATTGAATGTAGTTTTATTAACTATTTGTCCCTGATTAAAAATGGGATTCTCATTTTCATAAAGCCCCATTTTATCCAAAGGAATAAATGAATCCCCATCTTCAGTTCCTATCTCAGAAAACATATCATTAGTTACATTAACTACTTCTCCTAATTTATTATTTTGACTGAAGCTTCCTGCGATTCCAGCATTTAAAACAAAATCATATTTTGTATTATTCAGTCTTTTTGTCAGGTTATAAACAGTTTCAACCATTCCAATACCCGTAATTATATAGTCAATATTCCTCTTATCTTTAATAAAAGAAATAAATGGACTTATTTCATTTTCAGTAGAAGCAACAACTAAAATTCTCATTTTTATTTTTTAAAATGCATTTCAAAAGTATTAATTTATTTTAATGTGGCAATAAATTGAATGTTATGTTCAAAGATGAATGCCAGATAAGAAGT
>CAZMDE010000434.1:0-2481 GCA_964564355.1 uncultured Bacteroidales bacterium
GTAGCAGTTACAGTATATGTTATATTCTGATAAGATGTATTATAGCTTGCCCCGCCGCTGAAAGTAGTTCCATTCCAGTAATTAGTACCATTATCATTAGACCATGCATATTCCCAACTTCCTGCACAGCCAGTTCCTGCGGAATTAATTACAGTAGATAATTCTACAGGTACACCGTTTGCAACAGTTTTTCCTGTGGTTCCGTCAGCATTGGCAGTGATTGAAGGCGGTGTGACAACATTAACAACTATAGTATTTGATGTTCCGGGTGTAGCTCCGCCTGTTGCCTGTACATAGCCGGTAAAGGTTGTATTTGCTGCAACAGTTAGGGCTATTGATGAGTATGCTGTTAGATAAGAAGCAGCAGCTCCAGAAAAAGCAGAACCATTCCACCATGAATTAGCAACACCTCCATTGTTTGACCATGCATATTTCCATGCTCCGCAATTCGTCCCTCCGGTGATAGTAGGAACCGTCAATGTTGCTGCACTATTTACTGCAACTTCAGCAGGTCCTGCTGCTCCATTTGCATTTACAACTATAGATGCCAGATTTGCAGGTGTGCAGGCAGAATTATATGTTACTACAAAGTATGGTTTATTTGCCGGATCTGCTGCATCATCTCCGTAAATTAGGCAATATCTTTGTGCTGTTGTATAAGTTCCTGCTGGCCTAAAACCTACAGTAAATCGGCCGTTTACAAGATTATTATAAAAATGAGTATTTGCAGTTGCTCCAAGTGTTTTGTTATACCAACCCAAAGTAGTTAAAGGAGTAGCTGTAGTATATAAGGTGGGAGAATTTGCAGCATTAACTACAGCATTATAAACATCAATCCAGGTAGCATATGATTCAGGATCACCTAAAAATGCCCTTAACTCACTTCCCCTGGTAGCCATATTTGTAGTTGAACCAACTCTGAAATACAGGACTATAGTTGTTATAGCTGATGCAGAAATTGAAGTAGTCTGAACATTAAAGTAACTTCGGTAATAACCCCCATTATATCCAACAGCCATTGTGCCATAAGCTCCCACACCACTGGAACCCATCTGAGCAGTTCTGTAAGTAACTGCATCCGGATATAAATTTACAGTCGGGTCAATTATCACAGGAAAAACTCTTGAATCTGATAATATCCATTCTTTAGGTATTAAAGTATATATGGTAAGTATGTTGCCATTTGTAACATATTTATAATGAAAATCTTTAGGTTCTAACTCATTAATTAATTTATCATAACCATAAGGTTTTTTATATTCTGATATCCATTTGCCTGATTCATTAAAAAGACTTATAGTTTTTATTAAATCATCTGAATTTGTTTGATTTGGATTTTTCTTATCATAATTTGATTTTATAGTCCACCCTTGAGGGATAACAATGTCTTCAGAAAAAGCAAGATATTCGGCATTTGAAGGCATGCCTGCTAAAGCAGATTTATCTTTAAGTATATAGTCCATCTTTCTGCCATCACTACCTTGAGTAAAACGTACATCTGTGCTTCTGAAAACATTTTTATATAACAGTTCATCAGATTTGTTTAAATTCAGTTCTCCATTTGATGTAGTATTAAAAGAAGCTTTATTTAAGTTTTGAATTATATTGCCATCTGCATCAAAGTAAATAATCTGAGGGTTAATCCATTCCTTTATTTCCCCTTCTTTTATAACTGTTTTAATACCTTTTGTCTTATTGTCAATAGGATAAAAGGATTTAAAATTATTATAAATATTTTTAAACCCATAACCTTCAATGTTTATTGAATTATCTGGTTCAATGTCACGGCATATAGAACGCCATTTACCTGATTCGTCCTTATAATTGAAAGAACTGCCGGTACTTAAAATACCGGTAATTGAACCGTCAGTATTTTGGAAATGTTTTGATGTCCTGTCACGTCTTTCAACTATTTCCTGCTGTGGAGTAAACTTTGCAAACTTACCATCACCTGCCCAGTCTGCTTTTGAAAGCTTTTCAGGATAATTTATTACAGGAACCGGACAATTTAATCTGGCTTGAGAAAAGATTTTTGAAAACGGTACTAAAACCATTGCCATCACAAGGATAGCAAACGAAAAACTAAAAAACTTTTTTAACAAAATAGATTTTTTCATATAGATAAAGGGATTTAGATAATTTAGCATTTAGATAAAATATTAAAAACACAAAGGTAATGGTATATCGTTAATATAAAACTACGAAAAAACACGTAATTTTTTCAGGAGTAAACTCCTACTCATTTTGGTTAATCAATTAACTATTAGATATTTATAAAAAACACCTACAAATGTGAAGATTACAGATATGATAAGAAAATTTTAAATTATAAATAGAATGTGTGGAAGATTGAAGTTGAAACTTAGAAAATTGAAGTCAGATTAATTTTTGAACTTTACTAAGCTCTGTGTTTCTCTATGTTCTCTGTGCCTCAGTGGTGAATTTTTAATCAGCAATTAAAAATCCGCTTAATCCGCGTTC
>CAZMDE010000435.1:0-2473 GCA_964564355.1 uncultured Bacteroidales bacterium
CTTTGATTGAAATACCCATATCTGTATAATAAACCAATGCCAACAAAATTTTTATTCTGGTCACTTGCTTCCTTAAGATAATCACCAGCAAGTATTCCAAGACCGCCTGAAAAAATCTTAAGTGAGTTATGAAGCCCGTATTCCATACAGAAATAAGCAACGAGATTATCTTCAGTATTGGGCTTTTTACTCATATACTTTTTAAATTTCGAATATACTGACTTCAGCTTTTTAAGAAATTCTTTGTCGTTCTCAAGCTCTTTAAGTCTTGAGAGTGTAAGCGATTGAAGAAGAGCAATAGGATTGTTCATATCATGCCATAGGTCCCTGTCAATCATTTCAAAAAGCTCTTCTGCCTCATAATTCCATGACCACCAAAGATTCATTGTAAGTTCCTGAAGATTGTCAAGGCTATTTGGTATCTCAGGATAGATAAGTATTTTTTTCCACTCAGGTTTATTTCTTTTAATAAAAGCTAAATCTTCATAATGTTCCTTAAGTTGCTTGCTTTTATAAAGGTCTGCCCTGCTTTCAACTTTTTGCAAAGCAATAGAATATGCCTGTTTATAATAATCAATAAAATTTTCCCATAAAGTAATACGGGATATATTATATGCCTCGTCCCTGCCGCGTTCTAACTCTTCATCATTTTTTTTAGTGAGAGCAAGCAGATTAGCAGCAGTTTCATTTATTACATATTCATTATTACCATCTGTTCTTTCAATAATAACAATTCCGTCTTTTACATCTCCGTAATGGTGTTTTACCCACAACCCAAAACCCGCAAGTGTAGTAGTTATTGCAGGTACATGAAAAGCTAAACTTTCAAGAGGTGTATATCCCCACGGTTCATAATATGATGGAAAAACAGTCATATCAAAACCAATCAACAAATCATAATAATGCAAATCAAAGACGCCATCATTTCCATCCAGATAACAAGGGACAAAAACAAGCTTGACCTTATCATCTTTAGAGTTCATGAGGTTATTTTCTGTAGCTCTCTTTATAACTGCATCATTTTTCAAATCAGGTATCCAGTGTGTAGTATATTTTCCTGTTAGAGGGTTTTCAAAATCTTTTTGTTCAAGTTTGTCAATAATATCCTGTTTGGGTCCGGTATTGGAAGCAGGAACTGTAATATAAGCAACAATGCTTCTGTTTAGTTCAGTGTTTTTATTTAACTTTCCTAAAGCATCTATGAAAAGGTCAATGCCTTTGTTCTTAAATTCATATCTTCCGCTATTAGCAATATAAAGTGTATCTTCAGGAAGTTTTTGATTAAATAAAGCTTCCGCTACATCTTTTAGCTTTTTTCTTGCTTTATGTCTTTTCTCTGTAAACAGATTATTACGCGGCACGAAATCATCTTCAAATCCGTTAGGAGTTATTGTATCTGCCTCCCTTTCGAGGAAAAGCTTACATTCATTACCGGTAATTTCACTGACAGTAGTAAAGCAATCGCATTCGCGGGCAGAGACCTTTTCAAGAGAATTTTTAGCAACTACATTAAAATTCCTTGCAATTGAATCTCCTTTAAAATTAGCGATATCTTTATATAATGGAAGTCCATTACCTGCAATAGTCCTGCCAAGCACAGTAGCATGAGTGGTAAATACAAGTCCTGCCTGTGGCACCCTGTCCTTAAGATATAAAATTCCTGTACCTGTCATCCATTCATGAAACTGTGCTATAAATTTATCCATAGATGAGAGATAATAATTATAAAAGCTCTCAATTACCTTTCCTGCAGCATAACCAAACAAAGCCGGCTCAGCATAATCCCATTGCCCAAGCAGAGAATCAAGATGGTAATACTCCCAGAAACGAGCAAATATCTTATCTTTCATAGAGAAGAAAGGAGTAAAATCAACAAGTATAACAATAGGGCTGCCTGCAATCTTCCATCTACCGACCTTTAGATGAAGACCTTCAATTGCAGCCTCTTCCCTCCATGCATGAAAAAGAAAACTATCCTCAATAAATTCAGGATGTTCATGTGTTTCCTTCCAAACATCAGGTCCTATACAAATATGATTGTCTCCCAATTCATTTACAAGTGTGAGTGCTTTTGTGGAAACTACAGTATGTATGCCCCCAACTTTATTACATACTTCCCAACTGACCTCAAACAAATAATCAGGTCTAATCAATACTTTTTCAGCCATAATACTACTTATGAATTAAGATTTATGAATTACGAATATTTCTAAATATTACTTATTTTACGGGTGGTAAAATTAATGAAAAAAAACAGTGCTTCATTTAATATTATAAATTTTAACTAACAAATTCTTGCATGATAAAGCCTGCTCTCTGCAACTTATTAACTAACTTGTATAAAATGAATTAAAATTTTAGTTGGCAATAAGAAAAAAACTGTATTTTTGCACTTTGAATTTTTCAGCTAAGGAGAGGTGGGTGAGTGGCTGAAACCAACAGTTTGCTAAACTGTCGTACTGGGCAACTGGTA
>CAZMDE010000436.1:0-2460 GCA_964564355.1 uncultured Bacteroidales bacterium
AAATGTTCAGATTAATTCGTTAGTTATTTGCATTTTCGACATAGAAACTGCCTGCTATGGCTGAAGAAGATAAAATAATGTAAATTTATTTATCTGACAATCATCTCGTTGAATAAATTGTTAATAAAAAACTAAAAAAATAGTTGCATAACTAAAAATTTAGTTGTATCTTTGTGCAGAATTTCAACTAAGAGTTTAGTTATACAATTAAAGATATAGTTATGAATAGTGATGTGAAAGAATTAACGAAGGCTGATGAGCAGGTAATGCAGATACTATGGAAGCTTCGAAAAGCTTTTGTTAAGGACATTGTGGAATATTTCGGAAAACCCAAGCCTGCATATAATACAGTTTCAACGATAATAAGGATACTTGAAAGAAAAGGCTTTGTGTCCTATAAGATTTATGGCAATACACATGAATACTTTCCACTGATATCCAAAAAAGAATATACAGGAGTATATCTTGGAAATTTTGTAAAAAATTATTTTGGTAATTCATACCATAGTCTTGTTTCGTTCTTTACATCCGACAATTCTGTTTCATTAAAGGAACTGGAAGAAATGAAACTATTAGTAGATAAAGAAAATAAAAAGAAAAAAAACAATGGATGAGATGATATTTTACCCGATTAAAGTATCCGTTTGCATGATAATGCTCTACGGAATCTATGTTTTAACTCTTAACAGAGAAACACATTTTGGTTTCAACCGAATCTATTTATTATTTTCTATAATCATTTCGTTAATAATTCCTTTACTTAATATACCTCTTTATTCAGGCGCAAATGAAACCGGATTTGCAGGCATAATGCAAACAGTACTAGTGGGTTCAGATAATGTTTTAAATTCAGGAAATGTTATGAGTTCCCTTAATTACATTACATTAATTTACCTGGCAGGACTTATCATATTATTTCTAAGGTTTACTGTAAGGTTTATTTCGCTGATATTAACCCGCAGACAATGCAATATTGAGGAAAAAGACGGATTATATATAGCTTTGTGTAAAAAGCGGATTGCCCCTTTTTCATTTATTCGTACAATTTTTATTGATGATGAAACTAAAAAAGATGAACAATTAGATAAAATTATAATGCACGAAGCGGTACATGCAAGGCAATTACACAGTCTTGATATTATTTTTGCTGAATCGATTTGTTTGCTGACATGGTTTAACCCTGTCAGCTGGATGATAAAAGCTGCACTTAAAGAAACCCATGAATATTTGGCAGATACCGGAGTGTCGGAGCAGACACCTGGTTATGCTGAATATTTCCTGCTCCTTACAAGAAACATAATTGGCGTGCAGCCGGGTTTAGCCAATAATTTCAATAAATCATTAACTTTAAAAAGAATGAATATGATGAAAAAACCTCGCTCAGGCAGGCTTTCCTTGCTGAAAGCATTGCCGGTATTACCTGTATTAGTTTTGCTGTTCGTGATATTTTCATGTCAAAACAGTAAAGATGAAATGAAACCTCAGACCATTTCTGCAAGTCAGAATAATGAAAAATCTAAAGTAGCGGCTGATAAGATGCCTGAATATCCAGGCGGACAGGAAGCAATGATGAATTTCCTCAGGAATAATGTAAAATATCCGGAATCTGCCCGAAAGAATGGAATTCAGGGGAAAGTACTTGTTACTTTCACTGTATCAAAAACAGGAAAACCGGAGAAATTTAGAATTATGGAAAAAGGAAATGAGCTACTTGATAAAGAAGCTGTGCGTGTTATGTCTTTGATGCCCAACTGGGTTCCCGGAGTGAACAAGGGAGCACCAGTTGATGTAGAATTAACATTACCAATCAAATTCACTTTGAAATAAATCAGAGTAATTACTCTAAAGGAAAGCCGTCGTTTACATAATATAAGCGGCGGCTTTCGGGTAGAGTTATGAGTAGGGAGTAGGAGTGAAGTGGGGAGATTGAGGCAATAAACAATTTTTAATTCAGAAATCTTACAGTATATGAGGAAAATTGCAATGATGTTTTTTATGACGGTATTTTATTTGTTTTGTCATGCTCAAATGGATAGCCTAATTAAAAATGACAGTTCAAAAATAATTTTAAAATCATTAAAAAATTATTCAATAAAAGGCAGTAATATTAATCACATAAACTTACAGAATTATTCATCAGAAACCAGAAGCCCATCCTCACGATTTGCACTGTATTATGACACACTATATCAAAAATCAATGCTTTATGATAATTATAAGCATGAATATTTTTTAAATGATCCGATAAGACCATATAGTACTTTTCAGAATGCGTTATTAGGAGGTTCTTTAAATTATCTGTTTTTGTTGTTTGAAAGAAGAAAATAAATTTTATAACAAGTTAAGTATTGATTTTCTATAGATTATAATATTTGTATTTTTACCTGTAATAATAATATACAGAATATTTAATGAAGAGGATGTTTTGAAAAAAGACTTACCCGGTTATAATGAATATTG
>CAZMDE010000437.1:0-2460 GCA_964564355.1 uncultured Bacteroidales bacterium
ACAATAGTAGGAGTATCAAGACCATATTTAATCATAAGTTGTTCAGGTTTTCCGCTTTCACCGAATTTGTCATTTACTGCAATCATTTCAATAGGAACAGGATAATTCAAAGAGGTCAGTTGAGCAATGCTGTCTCCCAAACCGCCATTCATCATATGCTCTTCCGCAGTTACACAACATTTTGTCTTTCTGACAGAGTTCAGGATTGCTTCTTTATCTAATGGTTTTATAGTATGAATATTAATAAGTTCAGCATTGATGCCTTTTTCCTTAAGGATTTTAACTGCTTCAAGAGCTTTCCATACTAGATGTCCGGTAGCAAATATGCTGACATCAGTGCCTTCTTCCATAATTATTGCTTTTCCGATTTTAAATTCCATGTCGGCAGGGGTGAAGTTTGGGACTTTTGGTCTGCCAAACCTGAGATATACAGGTCCAACATGTTCTGCTATTGCTATAGTAGCAGCTTTAGTTTGATTGAAATCGCATGTATTAATAACTGTCATTTTAGGAAGCATCTTCATTAGTCCAATATCCTCAAGTATCTGGTGTGTTGCACCGTCTTCTCCAAGTGTGAGTCCTGCATGTGAAGCACATATTTTAACATTCTTGTTAGAGTAAGCTACGCTTTGCCTTATCTGGTCATAAACTCTGCCTGTTGAGAAATTGGCAAAAGTCCCTGTAAAAGGAATTTTGCCTCCAATAGTTAAGCCTGCTGCTATTCCTATCATGTTAGCTTCAGCAATACCGCACTGAAAAAAGCGTTTAGGAAACTCTTTTTCAAAAGCATCCATTTTTAAAGATACTGTCAAATCAGCAGAAAGTGCAACTACATTTGGATTTTTTCTGCCAAGCTCTAATAAACCCTCTCCAAATCCTGAGCGAGTATCTTTCATTCCGGTGTCAATATATTCCATGAGTTATAAATTATGAATTATGAGCTGTTAGTTATTCGTTATTCGTTATTCGTTATTTGTTGTTCATCATCCATTATCCATTATCAATTATCCATTATCAATTATCAATTATCCATTATCAATTATCCATTATCCATTGTCAATTCTATCTGTCGGAAATCTTTATGTTAAGTGATTTACCTGAAACAATTTTAAAGGATTTTTCTATTGTATAAAGTGATTTGTTAGAGAATTTTGAGCGGTAAACTGCTTTGTAGTCACCCGGTAGAAGCACGAGTGATTCATCAAGAGCATTTTCATTTAAATTATATATCCATTTTAATTTATTGTCCTCATAAGTATATAAGCTGCCAAATCCATTAGAAGTCTTTCGAATTAAAACCACACCAGGTTGAGGAATTTCTACTGTAGTTGTATTGTTTTGTTTTATATCAATATTATTGACAATTAATCTTGGCAATGACAATATTTCAGCATCATATTTACCTACTATATATTTTTCTATTTCTCCGAAATTTTGAATATTAATTGTCTCCATTGTCCCTGCCTTACGAATTATACACTGCATAGGGGAGGGAGCTATAGTTTTCCCTTCTATTTTGAAGGTCAGGTAACCCTGGGGAGAATTGATAGCAATTATTGTATGTTTTCCTGAATTCAGCTTAATATTGTCAACACTGGTTTGAGGAATGGTGTGAGCTACTATTTTGTAAGTAGGCAGAGGGTCTATTACTAATGTGTCAGGAACTCCTTTGCTGTTAAGTGTGTGAACGAAATTGTATTTGATTGCACCCGAATGTTGGTCATAGAAGGTCATGTTTACATTGGTTTCTGTGGGATTATTTTTTATGTCAAGCAGATTGACCTGTGCAGTAGTTGAATTGAGTGCCTGGGTTATAACTATGTTAAGGGCTTTGTGGAATTCAGTTTCGCTTGCTGCATTAAAATATGTACCAACACAGTCGAAACCTTCATTTAAATCCTGACCAATACCAATTATAAAAGGCTTTAGGGCTATTCCTTTTTTCTGGAGATACAGCGAAGCTGCGCAAGGGTCACCGTTACATTCCTCCTGCCCGTCAGTTATAAGGATTACTATATTTCTGCAATTTAAACAGGGTGTAAAGTCTGTAGCTGCTGCCTCAAGAGAACCGGCTATTGGTGTTATTCCTTTAGGTACTACGGTTTTGATTTTATGCTTCATTTTATCAATTGATTCTTTCAGATTCTCATTAAAAGGTATTTCCAGTTTTGTATCATTGCAATCACCGGGAGGGTAAATAACAGTACTTCCGAAAATACGCAAAGCAAGCTGGAGGTTATCAACATCCCTGAGACTATCAAGCAATTCAATAAAAAGTTTTCTTGCTATTGCTATTTTCAAATCACTTTGCCAGCGCGCCATCATGCTTCCTGATGCATCAAATACAAATAATATACGTGTAAGAGGTTTCTGCTTTTCCTCATCCTTTGCTGTTTTCTGACAAAATGCTGTTGCAGAAAAAAACATTAATCCTAAAACAAGTAATATTTTATATTTCAT
>CAZMDE010000438.1:0-2446 GCA_964564355.1 uncultured Bacteroidales bacterium
ATTACAGGCTTAATATAATTATACTTATTAGCAATTGATGCAAAAGACAGCAGGCAGTCAACTCTTGCAATAAGAGTTGCATTTAACTGCACAGGTTGAATATATTCCGAAAGACTTAACACAAGCTCATTAAAAAGCTTTGCCTCAAGTGCCATTATCTTTTCTTCAGCTCCTAATATCTTTTCCTCGTATACTTTCAGTTCTTCAGTAATATAGCGTTCTGCATTGACCAATGTCTGCTTTCTTGTCCATTCAGGCGGAACCTTATCTTTGTGAGTATGCGTTACTTCAATATAATAGCCAAAAACATTATTAAAAGCAATCTTCAACGAAGATATACCTGTGTTCTTTATCTCTCTTTGCTGCATCTGAAGCAGGTAATCTTTACCTGAATATGCCATTTTCCTCAGCTCATCGAGTTCTGTATCCACGCCCTCAGACATAACATTCCCTTTATTCAGCAATGCAGGCGGGTCGGGATTGACTTCCTTTTCAATCCTTTCCTGTATAAGATTGCATGGATTCAACTGCTCACCAATTCTTTTCAATGCAGGATTATTAGTTTGCGAACAAGCAATCTTTATTGGCTCTATGGCTGCCAATGCCCTCCTAACCTGAACAACTTCACGCGGAGATATCCGACCAACAGCTACCTTAGAAATAAGCCTTTCCAGATCCCCTATCTGCTTTATGTTTTGTCTTAGTTCTTCAGCGGATTGCGGATTATTAATAAAATATTCAATTATATCAAGCCTTTCATCTATTCTTTGCTTGTCTTTCAATGGCAGGGTTATCCATCTTTTCAGCAGTCTGCCTCCCATAGGAGATATTGTCTGGTCAATGACATCCAGCAAAGTGCATGCCCTCTCATTAGGTGAGCTGATTATTTCCAGGTTTCGTATCGTAAACCTGTCAAGCCATACATAATGGTCTTCCTCTATCCTTGAAATTTTGCAAATGTGCTGCACCTTGTCATGCTGCGTTTCTGCAAGATAATGCAAAGCAGCTCCTGCTGCTATTATCCCATTTTCAATATCCTCTATCCCGAAACCTTTTAATGAAGTAGTTCCGAAATGCTTTGTCAGCAAGTCATAGCTGAAATCCTTTGTGAACACCCAATCTTCAAATGTAAAAGTGTAATATTTTTCCCCGAAGCTCTCCTCAAATTTATGAAGCTTATTCTTTTGTACAATTATTTCACTCGGCTGAAAGCTCTGGAAAAGCTTGTCAATATATTCCACAGAACCCTGCGTAACATAAAACTCTCCTGTAGAAATATCAAGGAATGAGACACCGCAGAACTTAAGTTCAAAATGTATGCTTGCAAGGAAATTATTTTTATTAACATCAAGCACCTTGTCATTATAGGAAACACCGGGTGTTACCAACTCTGTAACGCCTCGTTTCACAATAGTCTTGGTAAGCTTGGGGTCTTCAAGCTGGTCGCAAATTGCCACTCTATAACCAGCTCTAACAAGTTTAGGAAGATAAGTGTCAATTGAATGATAAGGGAATCCGGCTAATTCTATAAAAGTGTCAGTGCCATTAGCCCTTCTGGTAAGGACAATGCCAAGTATCTCAGAAGTCTTTACAGCATCTTCTCCAAAGGTTTCATAAAAATCCCCTACACGAAAAAGCAAAAGTGCATCAGGATACTTCGCCTTAATAACAGCGTATTGCCTCATCAATGGTGTGTCATCCGATTTCCTTATACCTTTTGCCATAATGTTAAATCTATCTGCGAAATTAAAATAATAATCATTCAATTTAAATAGAAATTTTCAAGAGATTGGGATTGGAGATTAGAAATTGGTTAGTAGGATTTTAATTACTTTTGTGTAATATTTGATAAATGATGTATCCAAGATATTTATTAGGCAAGGTTTTAATTTTAGTAAATCTGTTTGTTTTTATTATATTTCCTTTTCTTCAGATACCTGTGTATTTCGGACAAAAGGAAATAACAAACAAACAGAATGCTGATTCTGTTGTAACTCTTAAGCTTATTTTTGCAGGAGATATAATGGAACACTTACCCCAGATAAAGTCTGCTTATGATTCTGTCACTAAAACATATGATTTTAACTCTTGTTTTAAATATGTGCAAAACATTATCAAACAGTCAGATTTGGGAGTATGTAACATTGAAACTACATTTGGCGGAGCACCTTACTCAGGCTATCCGCAGTTTTCCTGCCCATCTGATCTGGCAATAGCTCTTAAAAATGCAGGTTTCAATCTCATTCTTTCTGCAAATAATCATACCTGTGATAAAGGTAAAAAGGGTTTAGAAGGCACGATAAATGCACTTGACAGCTTTGGATTAATGCATACAGGAACTTTCAAAGACTCTATCACCCGCACAATTAAATATCCTTTAGTATTTGAGAAGAAAAAAATAAAAATAGCTTTGCTTAATTGCACTTATGCTACAAATGGTCTAAAT
>CAZMDE010000439.1:0-2015 GCA_964564355.1 uncultured Bacteroidales bacterium
GGAATATAGTCAGGAACAGGAGCAAAATAAATGGGAGGTACCGGAAATACTGACATTTGATGAAAAATATATTAATTATCAGAATCAATTAGGGATAATGGAGCCGTTGTTTTTATTCAACAGGGGACCTGGAAAGGTTGCAGACAGCAATGCAGAACAAAGTTTTATTGAATTGCTTGATACAGGTAAAAATCAGGATTTGATAGAATGGTGGTATAAGAACGGAGTAGGAAGTAAAGAACATTTTTCGATAGTATATAAGAATAATAAAGGTAGAAATTCCTTATTTTATGTGGATTTTGTGATAAAATTTAAAAAAGGAAACCTGGCTTTGTTTGATACAAAGACAATTGAGAGCGATGATGAGATGGTGAATAAACATAATGCTCTGATAGATTATATAGCAAAAAGAAATAAAGAGGGAAAGGAAACAATAGGAGGAGTGATTGTACCTGAGAAAGGGAGCTGGCTTTACTGCGAGAATAAGATAGAAAACAATTATGATTTGACAGGGTGGACGGTGTTTGAACCTGTGAAATTCAGATAAATAAATATAATAGTGGTAAGCATAAAACATATAATAATGAACAAACAGATTTTTTAAGTGTGCAAAACTAACATATTAACAGGGACTTAGATTTTGGTCATGACATGAATGTCCCTACCAAAAAAAGAGAAAAAATGGCAAAAGCAGATAATAAAATAGGTTCGGAAATACTGCTGTATAAAACAGAAGATGGGGTTACGAAAATAGAAGTACGTTTAGAAAATGAGACAGTATGGCTTTCGCAGGTACAAATGACAGAACTTTTTCAAACGACTAAGCAAAATATCAGCCTTCACATTAAAAATATATACGAAGAGGGTGAACTACAGGAAGATGGAACTGTCAAGGATTACTTGACAGTTCAGACAGAAGGCACCCGTAAGGTTCAGCGTCCAATACAGCTCTATAACCTTGATGTAATCATATCTGTAGGTTACCGGGTGAAATCATATAGAGGTACTCAGTTTCGTATTTGGGCAACCCAACAAGTAAAAGAATACATCATAAAAGGATTCGTACTTAATGATGAACGACTGAAAGAGACAGGTTACACAAACCAATATTTTGAAGAACTTTTTGAACGAATAAGGGATATAAGGAGTTCGGAGAAAATATTTTACTCGAAAATAAAAGATATTTATGCAACTTCAATAGACTACGATAAGCAACATCCCATAAGCCAACAATTTTTTGCAACAGTTCAAAACAAAATGCACTGGGCTATTCATGGGCACACTGCTGCTGAAATAATATATTCGCGTGCCAATGCCGGTTTGCCTAATATGGGTTTAACTACATGGAAAAATTCACCTCATGGAAAATTACGCAAATCGGATGTTGATAATGCTAAGAACTATCTAACAGAAGATGAATTGAAAGACCTTAACCTGATAGTTGACCAATATCTATCGTTTGCCGAATTGCAGGCTCGTAACCGCAAACCTATGTATATGGCAGACTGGATAAAAAAGTTAAACGATTTTCTGACACTTAATGAACGGGAAATATTGGAACATGCAGGACGTATATCAGCAGAAATAGCAAAAGAACTGGCAGAGGCAGAATTTGAAAAATTCCACAAACAACAAATTGCAATAGAAGATGCGGAGGAAATGAAACAACTGGAAAATGAAATTAAGAAAATAAAACCATCTAAAAAGAAATAGTTATGGCAAAAAAAATAGTCGTAAGTATATAGTCGTAAGTCTTTAGTAAGGGGAAAAAATTAATAGATGCTTCGACTTCGCTCAGCATGACAAATAATTTATACCGATTTAGTTCCTCAAATTAGATTTAAGCTTTATTTAAATAATAAAACATAATTTTGCCTTTTGAAACAAATAAAGCTGATAAATGAAAAGAGCGTTAAGTATATTTATATTATTGACAATTATTGTTTTTAGTGGTTGTCAGAAGAACAGGGTTTATGAGAAGCATAAAGACATTGAGAATAATGTGTGGTACAGGT
>CAZMDE010000439.1:2025-2436 GCA_964564355.1 uncultured Bacteroidales bacterium
GGAAATAATATAGTTAGGTTTGAGGTGCCGGTTAAGGATACTTTGAAAGATTATAATATCCTGATAGCTGTGAGATATATGACGGGTTTTCCATATACAAGCCTTAAAGTAGGAATGACTATTTATACTCCTGATAAGGAGGAAAAATATACTCAGCATAATCTAAAGCTCAGAGGGGCTGATGGTTCGTATAAGGGAGAAGGTCTGGGAGATTTATGGGATGTTTCAATACCTGTTATAAAAAATTTCAGGTTTAACAGGAAAGGTATTTATAAGTTTGAGATAGAGAATAAAATGGATAAGTATGAAATTCCGGGAATAATGCAGATTGGGCTGGTGATTGAGAAAAGCAATTGACAATTAGCAATTAGCAATTAGCAATTAGCAATTAGCAATTAGCAATTAGCAATT
>CAZMDE010000440.1:0-2435 GCA_964564355.1 uncultured Bacteroidales bacterium
ATTATAATTTAATGGTTTGTCTTAACATTCTTGACACCTTAAATAAAAGAGGAATTATCCAGGTGAATGATATCATTGAAAACAAGCCCAAAGATTATACTGTCATTTTAATTAAAAAAAACCAGGCACAGGAAAAGGAGCTTAAAGATTTCTTCACTATCGCAAATGCTGCAGATTATGCTAAGAAAGAATTAAATAAAGTAAAAGGTATTGACAAAAGTTTGCTATTGGAAATTATACGAAATGCTTTATCACAGAATGTTCTTTTCGACCATGAAACCACCCAAAATGAAAAGCAAACTCTGATGAATAATTTTTCTGTTAACAGAGGAATGATACAAAAAGGACAGGGTATTATATCAAAAGGAGAAATTATTACTTCTTCTACTTATAACATTCTAAGCTCCTTTAAAAAAGAATACTCATCTCAGATAGGTTCTCCCAAAAGATACTCACTTATATTGCTAGGTCAGATAGTGTTAGTTACTATATCTATGATGATTTTTGCTATGTTTTTAGCTATATTCAGGAGTTATGTGTTTGAGGAAAACAAGAAAATATTACTAAACTTAATTCTGATATTCCTGATTGTTCTGATGACAGGTATTGTAGTAAAATTTAAGCCAGAGCTTCTTTATTTAATCCCTTTTTGCATAACTCCTATAATAGTTCGTGCTTTCTTTGACACACGGCTTGCTTTATTTGTCCTTATAATTACCCTGATAATCACGGGTTCTCTTGTACCTAATGGATATGAATTTGTATTCCTCCAGCTAATCACCGGCATCATCACAATTATTAGTGTTGTTAAGCTGCAGAACAGAGCGCAATTCTTCCTGATTTCTCTATTGATATTTTTAACTTATTCTATATCTTATACAAGTATTACAATAATGCAGGGAGGTACCTTTGATAATATAAAAGCCATGAATTTCGCATGGTTTGGAGCAAATGCAATGCTGACATTATTCTCATATCCTCTGATATTTCTGTTTGAGAAAAGCTTTGGCTTTGTTACTGATGTTTCCCTGATGGAGCTGTCCGGTACAAATTCTAAATTATTACGAGAGCTATCTGCCAAGGCACCCGGCACTTTCCAGCATTCCCTGCAGGTGGCTAATCTTGCAGAAGAAGCATTATATAAAATCAAAGGTAATGCTTTGCTTGCACGTACCGGAGCTTTATATCACGACATTGGCAAAATTGATAACCCGATGTATTTCATCGAAAATCAGATTACAGGTTCAAATCCTCATGATGACCTATCATACGAAGAAAGTGCAAACATTATTATTGGTCATGTTCTTACAGGTATACAAAAAGCTAAAAAACATTTGCTTCCTGAGCAATTAATAGATTTTATCCGGACTCACCACGGCACTACAAAAACCCGCTATTTTTATTCAATGCATCTGAAGAATATACCGGAAGACGAACATATAGATGAAAGTATTTTTACTTATCATGGACCTATACCTTTTTCTAAAGAAACTGCAGTTGTTATGATGGCTGATGCAGTTGAAGCTGCTTCAAGAAGCCTCAAAATATATAATGAACAATCTATAGACAACCTTGTTGAAAATATCATTAATCACCAGATTGATGAAAACCAGTTCTCCAACTCAGATATAACAATAAAGGATATAAATATTATAAAAAAAATATTTAAGAAAAGATTGATGAATATTTTTCATATCAGGTTGCAGTATCCTGATTAATTTAAGGAAGTGGTATTGATTTATTACTTACGGCTTACGACTTACTACTTATGACTAATCTTGAGGTATCGAGCGGATTCGAACCGCTGTAGCCGGTTTTGCAGACCGATGCCTCGCCTCTCGGCCACGATACCATTTTTATTATTCGACTGCAAAAATAATAAAATACATACAATAAATTAAAAAATCATGAATTATTAATAAAAAACTAACAGAACACTGATATAACTGATTTTTATGATTTATACAGATTTATCAGTGATTATCAGTTAAATAAGTGTTATCTGCGTTCAATAATTATTTTCATTCATTGATTAACATTATTAACTTAAATCCATACTTTTGCAAACATTAAATTAAGATTATATAATATGGATGTTAAAAAGGAAGAAGAAGACATTTCCAAGCCTTCAAAAAACTTTATTGAGCTTATAATTGACGAAGATTTAAAGAATAATAAAAATAACAGCAGGGTGCACACAAGATTTCCTCCTGAGCCCAATGGCTACCTCCATATAGGTCATGCCAAATCTATATGCCTTAATTTTGGTCTGTCTAATAAATATAATGGCAAGTGCAATCTGCGCTATGATGACACAAACCCTGAGACAGAGGATGTTGAATATGTTGATTCTATTGAGCAGGATGTCCGCTGGCTTGGGTTTGACTGGGAAGACAGAAAATTCTATGCTTCTGATTACTTTGAGCAGCTTTATC
>CAZMDE010000441.1:0-229 GCA_964564355.1 uncultured Bacteroidales bacterium
TGTATATTTTAAGGGCAACTGATGAAAAGAATAGGGCACAAACAATTAAAAAAATAATAATAGAAAAATAAGATTAGACTAGCACTTGCTTTAGTTTGTAGTTCGTGCATAAGAATTTGTATATTTAAACTACTGGATAAAAATGATAGAAATTAATAATAATTGGAAAACCTTATTACCCTGTAGGCGCTAACGTTTCGTTCTGCCGGATATGTTTTAAACATCTTGT
>CAZMDE010000441.1:239-2425 GCA_964564355.1 uncultured Bacteroidales bacterium
AAAACATTAGTAAGAATAGCACCCGAATTTATTCGGGTGTTTAAAAGTGTACATAATAAAACAAAAACCGCTTAAGCGGTTTATATATATGAGAGATGTATAAAATTATGACAGCATAATGAATTATGGTGCTATTCTTAAGGACACTATAAACTAAGACAGTAACAAAAACCCCGCTCACGCTCGTTTTATAACAAGTGACAGTAGAGTCAAATAATCTTTATTTATCATTATTATTTATTACTCTTTCCAATTGTCCTGTTAAAGTATTCCAGTTGAAATTCTTTGTTATAAAGTTATAGGCATTATTTGCTATTTCATCATGCTTCTCTTTATTGTTGAGGAGTTCAAGTATGCTGTTAACATATTCTCCGGTTGTTTCGCAAACAATAATTTCTTTTCCGTTAATGGCTCCAAGTGCTTCATTTGCTAACTTTGATGTAATGCAGGGTATCTTCATTGACATTGCTTCGAGCAGCTTGTTTTGTAAACCGGTTCCAATAATCATAGGAGCTATAAATATCTTTGCTACGGCATAACATTCTCTCAAATCTTCAACCCATCCGCTAATATTTATATTACCTGTCTTTAATTCTCTGACTCTTTTGTGTGGGTTAGCGCCTGCAATTAATAATTTTATGTTGGGATGAAATGTGATGACTTCAGGAAGAATCTCTTTTGCAAGATATATTGCACTTACTACATTAGGATAATAACCCATGTTACCGGTAAACAGCAAATCATGTTTCTTGTGAATGATGAATGATGAATGATGAATGCTAAATGATGAATTAAAATAATCTGTATCAACTCCATTAGGAATAACAACAATAGCATCTTTATCGGGATGGGGTATTAAATCGCGGTCAGGTTTTGAGATGATAATCTTTTTATCAAAATAGCTGAAAATTGAATTTTCATATTTCAATAATCTTTTTAATTCGATTTTCAGAAACCATTTTATATAAAAAGGTGCTATGTTTAAGCGACGCTCGATTCCTTTGGAAAACACATCCTGATAATCGATTGTCTTTATTCCCGGCGAATTCTTTACATACTCGGATACTCTTATAAGCTGGCAAAAGATATGGTCAGGATTAGTTTCTTTTATCAATTTAGCAATTTTTATATGTGCTTTTTTGTTATAAAAATACTCAACCTGGAAAGGCTTTTTAGTAAAGATTGCTCTTAGCAGGTTGATGAATATAACAAGTTTCGAAAGATTAATTATTTCAATTTTCTTGCAGTATAGCTGCAGAGAGCTGATGGCATTCTTATGGAGACGATTGGTATTGATAGCACAAAGGATGATTTCATGTTTTTTTGATAAATACTTAATATGATTATATGCCCGCAGCTTGTCGCCTTTTTCAAGGGGATAAGGAAATCTCGATAATAATATCAGTAACTTCATTAAGAGTTCGTAGTAATTAATTCTTTATAAAATTCTATAAGTTTCTGTGTTATCAATTTATTATCATGTTCTTTTCTTATAAGTTCTTTGGCATTTTTACCTATCTGCTCACACAATTCATTATTTTCGATACAATAAGCAATGCTGTCTATCCATTCTTTTGGCGTATCAGCAATTATTATATTTTCAGATATGTTTTTATTTACTGATGACTGATGACTCATAACTAAAAACTCCTTATAATTAATTCCTTCAGCTCCTATGCCGGTTGAGATAATAGCTTTTCCTAAAGCCATGCCTTCAATGATTTTCACTCTTACACCGCTTCCTGAAAACAATGGAACTATCATTATTCCATTTGATGAAATAAATTTAATTGCATCTTCCACTTCACCAATAATTTCAAGGTTCTCTGATTTCCAGTTATTCAGCCAATCAGGAAAATTCCTCCCCGCAATATAACACTTACAGAACTTTAACTTATCAATTTTGTTGACCTTTTCCCAGACTTCTTTTAAAAACCATCTTAAACCTTCCTGGTTAGGCTTCCAATCCATAGAACCAATAAAAAATATTGAATTTAAAGCTTCCTGCTTTTGGTTTAAACTTTGAACCTCATATTTGTTAATATCAACTCCAAACGGTATATCTGTAACAGGTATATCGCAGCCGCATTTAATCTTATATTCAGCATCTTCTCTTGTAATAGTCGCTATTCCATCATATTTGTTCAGCATTGAAATTTCATAATTCTTTAATTTCCTTGCCAGAA
>CAZMDE010000442.1:0-2424 GCA_964564355.1 uncultured Bacteroidales bacterium
CTTCAATAAACAATTCTGATGTTATATGGTCGGCAAATAACTTACCTTTATCAGTTAATAATACAATATCTCCTTTTATTTCAAGCATTCCCTGCTCTTTAATTTTATTAGCCTCTTTTAATAAGTGTTTATATTTATCTTCTCCGAAAGCATTTAAAACAGATTGAGCATCACATCCCCACATTGTGCGGAGTGTTACTAGCACATACTCATTATACTTCTGTGTTTCAGAGAGAACTTCTTTATCTGCAGGAATTTCTCCAAGTGTAATTTTATCTATATATTGTTTAATATTGGAAACATTCCATTGTCTTGAATTACCATCAAAAGAATGGGCTGAAGGCCCAATCCCTAAATACTTTCCCCCTTTCCAGTAGTTAGTGTTATGCTTTGAATAAAATCCTTCTTTGCAGAAGTTTGAAATTTCGTAATGCTGATAGCCGGATTTATTTAATAAATGAATGAGAATACTGAAATGTTCAATGCTCTGGTCTTCATTAATTGGCTGTAGTTTGCTTTTACGAATCTGTTGTTCTAATATAGTTTGTGGCTCTACTGTCAGCGAATATGCTGAAATGTGTTGTATATTCCATGATATAGCTCTTTCTATATTGTGTATAAGTGTTGGTTTTGTTAAGTTCGGAATGCCGTAAATAAAATCTGCTGATAGGTTTGTATATCCTGCTTCTTTTAACAGTATCACAGCATCTTCAGCTTGTTTCCCGGTATGCCTTCTGTTGAGGTATTTTAAATCAGCATCTGACAATGACTGAATCCCTATGCTTATACGATTAACTGTTGTTTGCCTTAAATCATTTATTTTGTTTTCATCAATATCATCAGGGTTTGCTTCAAAGCTAATCTCAGGTGCTTCAGCTATATGATGAATGCTGTTAATCTTATTTATAATTTTGTTTATTTCATCAGCATTAAGCAGGGAAGGAGTGCCGCCTCCAAAATAAATTGTCCGGATTTCCTCCTGTTGCAGGTAGTCTTTTTGAATCTCAATCTCTTTTACAATTGCTTCTATTAACTCGTTCTTATATTTTAATGACGCTATTGAATAGAAATTACAGTAATTACACTTACTTTTGCAAAAGGGTATATGAATATATATTCCTGCCATTTAATATTTTAATATTCAGCATTCAAAATTAATAGATTTCTATGTCTTTCTTTAAAATAATATTATTTCTTTGTTTTATTCTTCTCACTCCCTGCTCCCCGCTTTATCCGCAAGCGCCAAATCCTTTGCGTATTGAAATAGAAGTTACAGAAGGTTCAGACAATTTCAATATAGTCCCTTTAAGCAATAAGGGATTAATAATGTTTTATGAAAATATTCCACAAAATCCGAAACTAAAAATCCGAAATCAAAAATCTAAAGTCTGGGTATTTACTAAATATGATACTTTACTTACCAAATTATGGTATAAGGAAATCATAATTCCAGGAAACCTTGAATATTTAAACTACTATTACGACAGTAATCTTGAAAAGCTTTATATTCTTTTAATCAGGAGCGGGTCATTTTCACTCTCCGATAATATTAATTCAAATGAGGGAGATATCAATATTATTTCTGTTGATATGCTTGATGGAGAAAATAAGCTTAGCAGAAGTTCTATTCCTAAACGAATGTCAGTCAGAGAATTTAAGGTTATTAATAATACAGCTTACATTTCTGGTAATACCCGCCCTTCCTTAGGTGCTGTTTATTTTCATGGATTTATGAGCTTTACTCTTATACCAGCTATTACAGGATTATCCCTTTATAAATATAAACCTGTTTTAATCAGCATTAATTTAAACTCAGGTCAATCTAAATCTATTTCTGAGCATTATAAAGGAAATGCTTACCTTCTCAGTGAAAAGGTTATTAATGATAATAAATCTTCTTCCAACTTCCAGCCTCCGGATTCTAGCTTCCAGCTTCCATACCTTGTTACAATTATAAAAGACATAACTTCCCGCAAGGAAACAAACCTGCTTTTTAATAATTATAATTCTGATGGCAAATTGCTTAAATCGGATAGATTAGCTATTTCTCCTGATACTTCAATTGTTTCAGCAAACTATGTTAAAATAGCAAATGATAATTTTTTTACCGGAACGTATAAAAAACTTCATAGACGTAGAATAAAGTTTAGTCCATTTGCCTCTGCAGCAGCAGAATTATCATTACCTGCTGAAGGATTGGCTTTTGGTAAAATTACCAATGATAAGCCAGAGTTTATAAAGTATTATAGCTTTAGTAATCTTCAAATTTTTAAATCCAAAGATTCCCAGGCTAAGAATGTAAAGTATAATAAGAGGCATGTTAATACTAATTATCAAATACTCCTGCATGATATAATTAAGAAGGGGAATGAATATATATTAGCAGCAGAGGCTTATTATCCCGAATATCATCTTGAATACTAT
>CAZMDE010000443.1:0-2420 GCA_964564355.1 uncultured Bacteroidales bacterium
TGTTAAGAAAGCAGGTTTAATATTAAATATTGAAGCACCAAAGCCTAAAACACCTTCAATGACATCTGCTATAGAACAGTTTCTGCTCAAAGAACCCGCAAAGTAATTCATTTCTTCTTACGACTATTTTTTGTATTTGATTTCCTCAATTCCGGAGATGGCGGCAAGCTTTCGCGCAAGTGTAAAGAAGTAATTAGACATGCGATTAAGGTAAGTGATTATTAAGTTATCAATATGAGTCTTCTCCGCGAGGTTTATAATTGAGCGTTCAGCTCTTCTGCAAACGCACCTGGCAATATGAGCATTGGCAATGGCACGATTACCTCCGGGTATGATAAAAGCTTCCAGTTCAGGCAGGGTTTTGGTCATACTGTCTATTTCTTTTTCAAGAAAACTTATATCACTATCTGTTATTTGAGTTAGTTTTGATTGTTCTTTACATGAATCGCAGGCTACCAGCGAACCGATATAATATAAGTGTGTCTGAACATTTATTAATGCATTCGTTAGATATTCATCCTCAATTTCGCTTCTAAGCAAACCGATAAATGAATTAAGCTCGTCAATATTTCCGTAGGCTTCCACACGCGGATGATTCTTAGAAACACGATTTCCACCAAGCAAAGACGTATTACCTTCATCGCCGGTTTTTGTATATATTTTCGACATGATTAATTAATTTACTCTTTTAATATTAGGATTTACCTCATCCGATTCAATCCTCCCATCAATCAAACGGATAATTCTATGAGCATAACGCGCAACTCCCTCATCATGTGTAACAACAATCAATGTATTTCCAGCCTCATGAATTTGCTGAAACAATCCCATAATTTCAACTGATGTTTTCGAGTCGAGGTTTCCCGTAGGCTCATCTGCAAGGATTATTGAAGGATTATTAACCATTGCTCTTGCAATTGCGACTCTTTGTCTTTCTCCTCCCGATAATTCATTTGGCTTATGCGTAATTCTATCTGCAAGCTGTACGCTTTTGAGCACCTCTGCAGCTTTCAGGTTGCGGTTTTCCTTATTGACACCCGCATATATCAATGGGAGAGTCACATTTTCAAGAGCTGTGTATCTCGGCAAAAGATTAAATGTCTGAAATATAAAGCCAATCTCTTTATTCCTGATTTCGGCGAGTTCATTATCCGATAAGCTGCTTATATCTTTATCATTAAGTATATATTGTCCGCTTGTTGGAGTATCAAGACAGCCCAGGAGGTTCATCAGCGTAGATTTACCTGAGCCTGAAGGACCCATCAGTGCCACATATTCATTTTTATATATGCTCAATGATATTGAACGTAGTGCATTAACAAAGAATGCTCCTATCTTGTAGTTTTTGACAATATTTCTGAGGATGATTATTTCTTTAGGCATTTTGATGCTTAATATTTATAAGATAATGTTAGCAAAAATAAGCATTATTATTATTTATATCTTCGCATTATGATTTATTTTTAGTTTTTAATTAAATATTTTCAGTTAAATTTGTTGTCTAAACTTAAAATCTATGTTTTATGGAATATCAAAGATTATACCGTTCACGTAAAGACAAAGTCTTTGGAGGTGTTGCAGGCGGCTTGGGCGAATTTTTCACTATTGACCCTGTTATGGTAAGGATATTATTTGCTGTTCTTGCCATATTGGGTGGAGGAGGAGTATTAATTTACATTCTTCTATGGATGTTTGTCCCTTACAAAGATGACATTAATTTCTCTGCAAATCCCAAATCAGAACCAGCTCCACAGCCTATGCAGGAACCAAAAGAACCCGAAGTTTACAATAATGATTTTGACAAAAAAGACAATTGCCATCATCATTCTAAAGGTTCAATTTTCGGCGCAATTGTTCTTATTACATTAGGAGTATTGTTTCTTGCAAGCAATTTCACCTGTATTAATTTTAACAAACTTTGGCCCATAATACTCATTGTTATCGGCATACTTCTTTTATTCGGAAATTGCAAAAAGAAAAAATCCCCTGCTAATAATTAGTATTCATTAACTACGAACTAACAACTAACAACTAATAATATGAGATACAATAAAATCATTTGGGGTATAATCCTCATACTTTTAGGCTCATTGCTCATAATGAGAAATCTTGGTATAGTTTTTTTCAGCTTTCATGCATTTTGGAAACTTTGGCCCTTTCTTTTCATATTCTGGGGTATAAAAGCTTTACCAATAAAAGAATATATCAAATTTATACTTGCTTTCATCACCCTCCTTTGTGCTATTTACCTCCTGCAAACAGGCGATAATAAAGTCAGATGGGGCAATTCCGAAGAAAATGATTATAAAACCGCTAATATATCAGAAGAACAGACACTAAAAGAAGCATTTGATTCAAGCATAACCTCAGCCACCCTCAAGCTCAATGCCGCTGCAGGCGATTTCAGAATAAATGATATT
>CAZMDE010000444.1:0-2410 GCA_964564355.1 uncultured Bacteroidales bacterium
GAATTGACACTATGAAAGCCCTTACTGCTCCCGACCCTGATTATGTTGTCACCGCCTGCCCATTATGCAAGAAAATACTCATTAATGGTGCAAGTACAGAAGTAAAGGACATTGCTGAGATGATTCTCTTAGCTATGAAAAATTAGCTAATACTTGACATTTCTATCATTTTCTAATTGCATTAATATTTTTATTTTAAATCTAAAATCATACTTCGTAAATCAAATCGTTTTTCGTCTTGATACTCGAGTTTGTTAAATTTACTTACGACTTACTACTTGCTAATTACGACATTTTCTCGGCATTGTTACGGTATTGTTGATACTATGTTTTTCTGTTAATTGCTAATTGCTAATTGTTAATTGTAATTTTTTTCCCCTTTCAAATCAATATTAGTAATTATTTTTGTACTTATTAATAATTATTTTATTAATTTTGCTTCCTGTTTAATTAATAATTACCCGATTATATTATAAGTCCATTGTCTTTATATTGTCATAATGATTTATTATAATATAATTTGGTAAGCTATTATAAACTGTTTTGTAACTAATAATTTATGTATTTTAATCTTTTATTTTCTAAAACTTATAATTTTTAAACGGAGGTATTTTATGAAAAAAAATCTATTTTTATTAATTTTGAGCATTTCATTATTCTCTTTTTACAGTTCTTTTGCTCAGTGGCAGGATTTGAATGGTCCTTATGGTGCTCCGATAAATTCCATTGTTTTAAGCGGCTCTAATATTTTTGTCAGTGCAAGCACAGGAACAACCGGAAAAGGAGTGTTTTTGTCAACTGATGAAGGTGCAAGCTGGAAAGGTGTAAATACTGGTCTGAATACTCTGGCTGTTAATACCCTGGCTTTGAATGGAGCTGATATTTTTGCCGGTACTTATGCTGGTGGAGCTTTTATAACTTCTGATAATGGCAAACACTGGTCTTCTTTACCTAATGGTATGACATTTCCTGTTGTTTGGGCTTTTGCTTTTAGCGGTTCGAATATATTTGCAGGTAATGATGGTGGTTGGATAACTAATGGTGCAAGGTTATATAAATCAACAAACAATGGTGTAGATTGGTATGAAAGTCAAACTGGCTTACCCGGAGATGTTAGTGTTAGGACATTTGCTGTTAGCGGCTCTAATATTTTTGCCGGTACAAGAAGCAAAGGAATGTTTTTATCTACTAATAATGGTACAAGCTGGTTTGAATTTAATAATGGTTTAACTGATTTGAATATTAGAACATCGGTTATTAAAGGTTCAAATATTTTTGTAGGTACTTATGGAGGTGGTATTTTTTATTCTCCAATTTCTGGTGCTAACTGGACTTCTGTGAATAGTGGATTAAGGGATCTTTATATTGGTTCTTTAGCTGTTAGCGGAAACAATATTTTTGCAGGTTCTTTTGAAAATGGTGTGTTTTTTTCAACTGATAATGGCTCAAACTGGAAAGTTGCTAATACTGGTTTGACTGATTCTATTACTTATTCTTTAACTGCAAACGCAACAAATGTTTACTTAGGTACAACCGGCTCTGCTGGTGGAGTTTGGAAACGTTCGATTGCTAATATTCTGTCAGGTGTTAATGATTTGGAAAATCAGAATAATGATTTATTAGTTCAGATATATCCAAACCCTTGTTTCCAAACAGCAAATATCAAATACTATACCTCTAATAAAGGATTTAATAGTGTTAAAGTATTTGATTTAAGTGGAAGAGAAGTAGCTTCTCTTACTAATGGTATTAAAGAAAAAGGAACCCATTCAATTTTATATAATGCTCAAAACCTTAATAATGGAGTTTATTACATCAAAATAGCTGCTGATAATACAGTTAGGGTTGTAAAGTTTCTTAAACAATAAAAAATAAATCTCTATTAATGGGCAAAAAGCAGTTGACTGATAAGGTTAAAGTGCTTGTTTGTCCTTTGGATTGGGGTCTCGGGCATGCTGTCCGCTGTGTTCCTGTCATTGAAAAGTTAATTGAAAATCATGCGGAGCTTATAATTGCTGCCGATAAAGGTCCCTTAGCTTTTCTGAAAAGTGAATTTCCTGAATTAGCCTTTATCCGGTTTCCTTCATTTTCTATTACCTATCCTCAAAAGGGATCTATGGTTTTAAAGATGTTATTGTCTTTACCCGCGATTATTAAGGGTATATATGATGAGCACATTTTACTTGATAAAATTATTAAAGAGAATAACATAGATGTTGTTATTTCTGACAACCGTTATGGTTTATGGAATACGAAAACTTATTCTGTATTTATAACACATCAGGTAATGGTAAAATGCCCGGCATATCTGAAGATTTTTGAGCCTTTACTTTATAATATTAACAGATTCTTTTTCAAACATTACTATGAATGCTGGATTCCTGATTTTAAGGAAAGCAATAACCTTTCC
>CAZMDE010000445.1:0-2403 GCA_964564355.1 uncultured Bacteroidales bacterium
TAATTGAGCCACGAACAATCCATTATAGCTCTTTTAAACACGTCTTCCAAGCAGTCTTCTTAGTAGTTAAAATTGGAATCTGACCGTTTGCTAGAGAAAAACGCATTGAAGCTCCAAAGATGCTCTTTGTCTTACCATTGCGCCCCTCCTCCCAAGTACCACGGTCTAAAATCTCCCGAATTAGGTTCAAATATTGTTCCTCCTCTTTATTAGCACTATGATCGCTCATTGTTATTTATATATTAAATAACAATTTATTTTTAACTTGTTTTAACTAAATTCCTTTACTTGTGCCATTAACTTTTTTGTCATTATATTTTGAACCATTTTAACTAATATTATTTCTTTTTTATTTCTTATTATACCCTATATAAGGAATATGGAAAGTTTAGAAGAATTAACAAAGTCAACAAACGGAAAACCAGGGTTTTTTAAGCACGTATTCAATTTCAATGATGACTCCAAAAATGATATGTTGAACATTGTCCAATATGCGGCAATTGCACTAGTTCCTGTTATCATTATGAATAAAGTAATGCAACGTTTTGTTCCCGAGGCAGACGATGAAAAGGGAAATGTTGAAATTTTAGCAGAAATTTTGGGACAAGTGTTCATTATGTTTATAGGAATACTAATTATTCACAGGATTATCACATTTATTCCGACGTATAGCGGAGTCAAATATGCCAATTTTGATGTTACTAGTATTATTTTAGCAATGTTGGTAATCATTCTCAGTCTCCAGACCAAGTTGGGTGAGAAAGTTAGCATTATTGTTGACCGAATAATGGAGCTATGGGAGGGACCCAAGGATGCAAAGAAGAAGAAGAAGGGTCAGGGTAATGTGAAGGTTTCACAGCCGATTTCACAAGGCCAGAGCGCAATTGCAACTGCTCCGATGATGACGTCTCCTGGCACCACAGCAATTAACTCGTTGCCACCAACTCAACAGCAGCAACAACCAGACTACAACAATATGTATCAACAAGATAGCAATCCTTTGGTAGGAGCGGCAACTCCGGGAATGGAAGGGATGGGAGTTATGGCGGCAAATGATATGATTGGAGGATCATTTGGGTCGGCATTCGGCTGGTAAGTATCTATGAAATAGATACGACTGTTTTAAGTGCAACGACTGTTTTAAGTGCAACGACTGTTTTAAGTGCAGCGACGGTTTAAAGAAGTGGTCTTCGACTGTATAAAAAATTACCTATATATTTCATTATAAGTAATTTCATCACTAAGGCTATAACCTTTTGCATCAGTGCTATTATGTGGTGACGTATTAAACGACACAGTGACTTCATTATCATCCATCGCATTATATTCATTTTTTAAATCCAAAAGAGTTTTGGGCTTAAAGCAACAAAAAATATTTTTAAACCAAGAAGAAAATGTCATATGATTATTAATATTATATTTAAATAATATTTAAACTTATTTAAATATATAAATTATGACAACCAAAAACGAATTAGATATGAATAAACTAACAAAGGCGTTAGATAACGTCAATAATGATAACATAATGAATCTAACAACGAGAAAACTAATGGAATTAAATTTGAAGATTTTGAAGGAACTAATGTTGGACAATGAAACGCTAATCAACTATTTGAGAAAACTAAAGGGTTACAAATATGTGGACGAAATTGGTGATTTAAAGCAAGGCTCATTTATTAAATGGATCCGGATTACTGACCCAAATAATTTGGTACTAAACCAGTGTGGTCTAATTTGTGACATTAAAATAACAGATGATGATGTGATAATTATTTGCAAGAATTTTATGCATCGCCATTATACATTTAAAATGGACGAAGTTCTCATATTTCAGAAACTATCTGATCAAGAAATGGTTATTATAAGTGCTCTGGATCATTTAGATGCAGAAGAGCAAAAAAAGAAGAAGGCAAAACAGCAAGTAAAGGCAAATACCAAGGCTAATAAAAACTATTCAAAACACGGTACAGTAGAAGATGATGATGATGATGATGACTCAGAAGAGGATGATTAATGCTTTCGTGTCTTATTTTTGTTACCAGTTAATTCCTTAAATAACCCAGGAATGAACTTACCAATTTTAATAAGTCCCATTTCAGAAGACGAAAGTGCTTTCCTAGAATGATGCACTCGTTTCCCGTGTCTTAAATGCGTGACGCTTTTATATCCCTTACCATTTTTGATATGGACTTTGTGTGTTGTTTTTTTTCCACCGTGCATATGATGTTGTACATTTGAATACTTAAAGGCCTTTAAATTCATATATATTATATTAAGAAATATTCTTTCTTTCTATTATTTATATAATGAATTTAAATGCGATGATGATTATACATTTATTCCACATTTTTTTTGTAGGTCCATTATTCCTATATGTAGGCATTAAGTCAACAAGCATAC
>CAZMDE010000446.1:0-2402 GCA_964564355.1 uncultured Bacteroidales bacterium
TTTTTCGAGTGCTGAGGAGTTTTTAAATAAATATAAGGACAAGGCTGAGGCATTAATAGGGCATTTTGGTCTGGGCTTCTATTCGAGTTTTATGGTCTCCGATAAGGTTGAGATTAAAACCAGGTCTTATAAGGAAGAAGATGAGAAAAAGGCAGTCAAATGGGAATGTGATGGCAGTCCGGAATATAAGATATCTGATGCAAAGAAAAAGGAGAGAGGTACTGAAGTAATTCTTCATATTTCTGAAGAGAACAAGGAATTCCTTGAAGAATACAGGGTGTTGGAATTATTGAAGAAATACTGCAAGTTCCTGCCAGTTGAAATACAGTTTGGCACTGAAAAGGTGATGGAGAAAGTGGAAGGGGAGAAAGATAAAGATGGAAAAGATAAAGAAATAGAAGTAGAAAAGCCGAGAATAATCAACAATACAAATCCATTATGGGCACAGCAGCCTTCCAAACTCACTGACGAAGATTATAAGAAATTCTACAGGGAGCTTTATCCAATGAGCTTTGATGAACCTTTATTTAACATTCATCTGAATGTAGATTATCCCTTTAATCTGACCGGGATACTTTATTTTCCTAAGGTCCAGAAAAAATTAGAGATACAGAAAGATAAGATTCAGCTTTATAGCAACCAGGTGTTTGTTACTGATTCTGTTGAAGGCATAGTTCCTGATTTTCTGACTTTGCTTCACGGAGTGCTTGATTCACCTGACATTCCTTTGAATGTTTCGAGAAGTTATTTGCAGAGCGACCCTAATGTAAAAAAGATATCTACTCATATCTCAAAGAAAGTAGCAGACAAGCTTGAGGAATTATTCAAGAAAGACAGGACTGACTTTGAAAAGAAATGGGATGATATAAAAGTTTTTATTGAATACGGAATGATAGCAGATGAGAAGTTTTATGAAAGAGCTTGTAAATTCTGCCTGTTAAAGAGCACTGAGGAAAAATATTATACACTTGACGAATATTCAGATAAAATAAAGATTTTGCAGACTGATAAAAATAAAAAGGTTACTTATCTTTATACTACCAATGCTGAAGAGCAGTTTAGCTACATACTGACTGCAAAAGAAAGAGGTTATGATGTGCTTTTACTTGAAGGAGTTCTTGATGCTCACTTCATTAATACACTTGAACAAAAGCTGAAGGATGTCAGGTTTACAAGGGTTGATTCTGATACAATAGATAAATTGATTGAGAAAGAAGACACTCTGCCATCCAAACTTACTGAGGATGAGAAGAAAAAACTGCAACCAATTATAGAAAAAGGCTTAGAAAAAGGTAAGTTCTACATAGCTTTTGAAAACCTTGGGGAAAAAGACCAGCCAATGCTTATCACACAACCTGAATTCTTCAGACGTATGAAAGATATGTCAGCTCTTGGCGGAGGAATGCCTTTCTATGGCAATATGCCGGAAACTTTTAACCTGGTTGTAAATTCAAATCACCCGCTGATTGGTATGCTCCTTAATGAAACAGATGAAACCCGTCAGACTAATATTGTAAAACAGATGATAGACCTTGCTCTATTGGCTCAGAATATGCTGAAAGGGGAGAAGTTGACAGAATTTGTGAAGAGAAGCACTGAGCTCATCAAATAGTATCGGTTATTGAGTATCGAGTATTGGGTATAAATAACTCCCGGCAGATGCCGGGAGTTATTTTAATAGTGATAATTTATTATGGTTTATTCTTCTGTTGTTTTCATCGGTTCTACAGAAACGTAGGACCTTGCCTTCTGTTTTCTTTTGAAATTAACTATTCCGTCAACAAGAGAATATATTGTATGGTCTTTGCCAATACCAACATTAATTGAAGGAAAATGAACTGTTCCTCTTTGTCTTAATATTATTCCGCCTGCAGGAATGAATTGCCCGCCATATACTTTGATGCCCAAACGTTTACTATGTGATTCTCTACCGTTTCTTGAACTACCGGCTCCTTTTTTGTGTGCCATATCTTTACAATTTACAAATTACAATTAACAATTATCAAATCCAAAAATTAAAAGGTGATGTTTTCAATTGCTATTTTGCTAAGGTCTTGTCTGTGACCATTGCATTTTTGATAGCCTTTTCTTCTTTTCTTTTTAAAAACCAATACTTTATCACCTCTTACATGCGATAATATCTTAGCAGTTACTTTTGCAGTTTCCAAATACGGACTTCCAACATCAACCTTTCCTGCTTCATCAACAAGCAATACTTTATTGAATTCAATCTGTGAACCTTCTTCACCTTCAAGCCTGTGGACAAATATATTCATATCCTTTTCTATCTTGAATTGCTGTCCTGCTATATCTACTATTGCGTACATCTTTATAATGACTAAATTTCTAAATACTTTTAATAAGTTTAAGGGGTGCAAAAGTAATAATAATTTTAATTACAA
>CAZMDE010000447.1:0-2397 GCA_964564355.1 uncultured Bacteroidales bacterium
ACTGTCTTTGTAATTGCCTCATCCTTTTCACTTTTGCCTATTCCTTGTATGAATGACATGTCAATTTTAACCCTGTCAATCGGCAAGTCTTTAATTCGACTTAATGAAGAATATTCGGTGCCAAAGTCATCAATTGACAAGGTGACCCCCAGCTTTTTTAACTGTTTTAAGGTTTCCTTAACCGTACCATTAAGATTCATTGCTATGCTTTCTGTTAATTCGAATTCTAAACAATCTGGTTGTAATGAAAAATCAGTTAAGATGTCTGCCACTTGCTCAATAAGGGTCGGATCATTGACTTGATGAATCGAAAAATTGACTGCCATTCTAATATGTTTAAATCCCATTTCCTGCCAGCTTTTACATTGCCTGCACGCAGTTATTAATACCCAATTACCAATCGGTAATATGAGACCTGTTTTTTCAGCCAATGGAATAAATTTCGTTGGTTGAATAAATCCGAGTTCGGGATGCTTCCATCTCAATAATGCTTCAACCCCTTCAATTTCTCCTGTTAAACCGTTGACCTGTGGTTGATAATAGAGCATCATTTCACCCCGTTCCACTGCTCTATGAAGGCTATTGGTTAATACCATGGTTTCTATTGCCGAATCCTTCGAAGCTTTTGAACATTTTTTATATTGGTTTTTACCAAGGGACTTAGCCTCATACATAACCATATCGGCATTTTTTAGCAGTGTTTCGACCTCCTCCCCATCAACTGGATATTGAGCAATCCCCATACTACAAGTAATATAATACTCCTGTTCACATAATGTAAATGGGGTCTTAAAAGAATCCATGACTTTTAAAGCAATCGTATCAAGATTATTCTCATCATTATAGCCATTGATCAATATAATAAACTCATCTCCACCTAACCGACTAATCGTATCATTTTTTCGAGCAATCCTGGAAAGCCTTGTCGCAACCTGCTTTAGTAACTCGTCTCCCTGATTATGACCCAGTGTGTCATTTATTATTTTAAAGCGGTCAAGATCAATAAACATGATACTAATCGGTATTTCATGCCGGTTCGCCAACTTAATTGCTTGATTGACTCTGTCCGTAAGTAATAAACGGTTTGGTAACCCCGTTAAAGTATCAAAATACGCCAGGTATGAAACTTTATCCTGAATTTTCTGCCTCTCAATAATCTCATCCTCTAACTGTTGATTTGCAATTATCAGTTCCCTTGTACGATCGATTACTGTTATTTCCAGAGTATTTTTAGCCTCAGTAATTTTTAATTGCATATCTTCCAACCCATCAAGCATCAGGTTTATTCCGTCTGACAGCTGGCTGATTTCATCATGCCCATCATCCACATCAACCCGAGCCGATACAGCGTTCTCTGCTTTAATCTGAGTTACCTGACCGTTCAAATATATTATTCTGGATAAAACTAATTTATCTAAAACATACAATAGCAACATAAGGGTGGATATTAATATTATTGGGAGCAGCACCATAAGAAAACCAATGGAATTCCTTCCGATTTCCATTACATCTCTGGGCATCTTAGCACTTATTTTAATGAAGTCTTGCTGAAGCATTTCTGGTAAATAATAACTTCCAACAATATTATTATTATCCACCATGTCAATTTCTATGCTGCTAATATTTATATTTTCCGCCAAGTCAGAGTTTCCTTTTTTCATCAATTTAAATGAGGTTTTCAATCCCAATTTATCTGATATTTCTTCCATCATGCTTGTGTCCATATTTCGTCCAAACATAACGTTACCCATGGCGGGACCGCTTCCATCTGATTTAAGAATCGGATTTGATGCTATCATCAGGGGTATTCCCTCAACTATTACAAGCTCACGAAAAGCGGTCTCTGGATTTTTGTTTTTAAATATACCCAACCCCAAAAGCAGATTTGAAATATCTGCATCAATATCTTTTATTTCTTCAGTTTCAAAGTCCCTGTGTTTCCCATAAAGAATTCGTCCCGAATTATCAACAAACATAATAACATCGACAGCATATAAGTCAAAATTTACATCTAAAAGGTTGGTCTCAATATATTCATCATCCAATCCCTGGGCAAAAATATATGTATCATCCCAGAAGGCCCAATCATGGCTGGTGGCAGACAAATCCTTAAAGCTATATTCTATTTCATTTTTAACTACGCCAACATTATTTTCAACAGAAAGTGCCTCTAACCTCTCAAATGATTGTAAGTATACATTTTTTAGTAAAAGTGCAATTAATATACCTACCCCTGTAAAAAAATAATGAATCCTATTGTAATTTTTGTTTTTATGCCGGCCTGTTTTTTCTTCATTCTTTAATCCTCCACCTCAATTATGTGTTGACTCAATGAAGAAAATCGGTCAGTATTTATTGGAAGATCACATTGGTATCTGGCAAATAGTGGCTTGACCT
>CAZMDE010000448.1:0-2390 GCA_964564355.1 uncultured Bacteroidales bacterium
TCTGACAACCGGAGGTCTTCATCATAATAATATTTATGAATAAACTGATCCCATTGTGGATATATAATGACCTGGTATATTACATTAAAGGTTTCCATTGCTTGCCGGAGATGGTTAAAAACAATATTCCCAGGCTTATGAAAAATAATTTATTCATGTGGTAAAATATTAGTGAATAACTCAAATAGATCTTCTTTTACAGTCTGGAAATCTACAAAGAGCCCTTTAGGTAACTGATGTTTAAGACTATTTTGCCAGGCTTCTGTAAGATTCTTATCACTTTCAGGATTAATAAGTTGGTCTATTCCTTTAAATTTTATCTTTTTGTATTCCATTTTCTCATAGAAAGCATTGATAATAAGGTTATAATCAAGCTCCTGTATATTTTTTGAAAGGTACCATATGTCAAAAAAATCACGTGGAGCAGAATATGATCTTTGAATCAATGCTCTCATTTTCTCAGATAACACTTCCTCTAAACAATAAGATGGAATCAGATTAGGGGAGATAGCTAATTTATCAGAATAGGGATGAATCACTGGTCTCAATATTTCAGGGAAAATTAGCTTCTCATAAAGAATGATCTCAATTTTAATCTTCGTATGCCACCTTTCCGGTGGAGATGGATTTTCATTTTTAGGATGATCTGCTCCCCAAAATTTAATGTTTGCTTCAAATCCAACTAGTTCGTTGTTATATAAAATAGGCTTAGAGGAAGTAACATGCGTTAAAATGCCAGCGTTGGCCTCAACATGATTACAAATAAATTTTAAATGTGAGGATGATAGTACGAATTCAGGAGATTTGCTTGTAAAGTCAAGATCTTCAGAAAATCGGTAATCAGGGAACCAGCATTTTTTAAGACAAGTGCCACCCTTAAAGACAAGTGTTTCTTTTATCTCTGGTTCAGAAAAAATTGCTGCAATAAAATGACTTAAAGCCCAATCCTTATCAATTGTAGTTTTTGGAATTTTTAAACTTTCCGCTATGTTTGATATTTCCTTTTGCAGAATCATAATAATTGAGATTGACAAATGGAAATGATATCTTCCTTACTGATATTCAATCTTAATCGCCATTCCGAAAGAGGAATTCCTTCACGAGATCCATTAGGGTCAAATAAATCATACGTTGTTGTTTGTCTTGACTTAGCGAATTTTATAAAATTCCTTAATCCTTTTTTATCCAAAAGTTCAGCAATAAATCCCATGCGCTTAATAGCGGCACTATTATGCACAGCCGTCGAATATTCTATCAATTTACCGGAAGTCAGGTTAGCCTGGGCAAATGCCCTTAATAATTCAGCAAATCCACCTGAATATTTTGGGAGGTCGAAACAGTCTACTATAGTTTTGCAAATGTCAGTAATACGATAAGTGTTATTCCCATAACCTTCCTTAATGATCCCAAGTTGTTTTTCAGCACCTATTCTGATAAATTTATAGGTAGTTCCGAAAACTTCCTTTTCCTTTTTATTCTTTGTGGTCTGAATAAAGATTTTATTGGAGAACTGCTCAGTAAGTCCGTGCCTGTTTAGGGCTGTCCAATAACTAAGAGCACCATCCGGGACCAAATAACATCCTATTACTGATTCATTCCTAAAATTTGCCCGGCAATACTTTCCCTTTTCAATTCTAGACAGGAAGCCTTTATTTGTTAGGTTTTCAAGGATAATACCCAGGTTATCAAACTTTTGATTAAAGAGCTTTTCAATTTCAGTATTGATAAATATCTGAACCTCATAATCATCCATGAGTTTAATAAAGGACTGTTGTTCCTCTGTAACATTAACTGATTTATAGCTTCTGGGCATTGCTATTTGAATAAAGGATTGGGGCAATATCTACCCCAAATGTTTAGTCTAAAAACAATGCTAAGATAATCTATAATGCAACACTATTTACAAAAAACAATTTCCCGGGACAGCTTTCTTTTTGGTTCTTTGTTTTACAAAGTGAAAAGAACCGGCCTGATTTTCAAGTGAGGGTAGTAATGGGAGGTTCAGTATACAAAAAAATGCTTATTCGACATTAGATCAACTGATGCAATTTGCAAGTTGAATGATCTGTAAATGAGGAAAATGTGCAGGTTTTTGTGTTCGTAGAGATGCACGAAAGGCAAAAAAGAGGTTCCTCGCGACCGCTCGGAATGACAGCTCTCCCGTGTTCATCAGAGAAATAGCCCTCAGGAGGCAAAGCCTCCTGAGGGGATTACTTTTTTGATCATGCGTGTGGCTTGTCATTTCGACTGAAAGGAGAAATCTTATTTTAAATTGGCAACAATCTTTGCCTGCTTTATTTGCATATAAATTTGCACATCCGCACACGTTCACATTTGCAAATCTGCACATCTGCTTGTGTGGGGATGTGCATAATAAAAATTATGCGCTA
>CAZMDE010000449.1:0-2378 GCA_964564355.1 uncultured Bacteroidales bacterium
ATTTTTTACAATAATTGGTTTGAATTTTTTTTTGGTAAGTTAGTTATTTTTCAGGCATATGATTATATCTTCGTTTTAGTGTGAGCATTGTTCTGAACGCAAGCTCTTTCAGGCTGAAAGGTTTGACAAGGTAGTCATCTATGCCCATATCGAATGCTCTTAATACTGTATTTTCAAGTCCAATTGAAGAAAGTACGATTATAGGCTTATCAATTTTAAGTTCCTGTTTCATTAAATGTATTAACTCCAAACCTGTCATATATGGCATCAGAAGGTCTGTAATCAGCATGTCAAAATTATTTTCCTTTATGATTGCTGCACCTGTTTTCCCATCCATAGCAGTGATTGTATCATAACCTTCTCTCTTCATTTTGGTTGCTGTGGCTCTGAGGGTCATTTCGTCATCCTCACAAATTAATATAGTCATTATTTTTCTCCGTATATTTTAATTGATAAATTATTTAGATTAAGCTTGGTTTTGTTAATATTATTCAATGTTATACTTATATAACTGCCAACATTTTGATTTTTACCTGAAAGGTTTATGTATTTTTTAATATTAATAATTTGCCAGTCCCCTGATTTGGATTTATTTTCACCCTTACTTTTTAATTTAATGATTTCAGTATATATTTTTTCATTTTTATTATCGAAGATATTTATAGAAAGCTCAGGCATTTGCTGGGGAGAATAAGGAACAGAAGACAATCCGAAGCTTGTTAAAACATAAATGCTCTTATAAGCTTCTATGAGATTTGAAGATTTGAAGATTTGAGGATTTGAAGATTGAAGAATAGATTCTTCTAATTTTGGAATCTTAGAATCTTGTAATAATTTAATGTTAGTATTAATGTCAGGATCTTTATCAGGATAAAGTCTATTGTTTTCACAAACATATGCATTAATCTCCTTAAATTTATTAAATTTAGCCTGAAGGCGAGCCAGGATTGTATCATTTGTAATGGGGTCAATATTCATATTTCTGCTAAGCTTGAAAAGCTGATTATCATTAATAAAATAGTCTTTGTCAAGGAAGCTGTAAAGATCATTTTTGTCCCACATAAATGCAGAAGTGTGAATATTACGGAAGGATTTGTTAATATCAATACCTTGTCCTAACCATGATGATTTAGGAGGGAATTTCATATTATAATTATCCCTCAGAAATGCCAGTAAAGTAGGGGCAATATCCTGATGTGTTGAAACAGATTCGAAAACTTCTTTTTGCTTTACCAAAGGAGAATAAATAATAAAAGGTACATGGAATTTGTCAATCTTTGATGCAATAGGTATTTCAACCATTCTATGGTCGCCTGTTATTATGAATATAGTATTTTTAAAGTCATCCCTTTTCTTGTATTCATTTATAAGATATCTGATAGCATCATCAGTATACATAATGCAGGCATACTTTTCCTTGGCTTTTATATATTCATTAGCCTTCTCTCCATCAGCTAACCCCAGTGTCTTCATTCTGTCCATGGATTTTTTTACATAGTATGCCATATCTGGCAATGTAAAAGGGCTATGCATAGCAAGAGTCATATAAATATCCAGCCTTGGTTCTTTATTAGACTTTTTCATAATCTCAAATGATTTGCGAAAAACTTCCCTGTCAGCATAACCCCAGGTAAAGCCACCGGAATTTGACGGGAATTTTACATAACCACTTCCGAAATCTTTTTGTTGCATGATAAAATCAGTATTTTCTTTTTTTAAAAAAACATCCATAAGGTCGAAATGCGGGTCACCGCCATAATAAAAGCTACAGTAATATCCATTTTCCTTAAGCAATCTTATTATACTTAAATGGTCAGGCGCTTTTGTACCCAGCTCAAGAAAACCATTATTGCCAAACGGAAGAGAACCTAAAACAGCAGGTGTAACCCCGAAAGTTCTTCCTGATGAGCTTAAAAAGTTTTTCCAGTAGAGACCGCGCTCAATCAATGAATCCAAAAAAGGTGTGAAGCTTCCAAGATATGCATCCCTGCCTGTAAAAGCAGCAGAAAGACTTTCTGTTAGTATGAAAACTATGTTAGGCTTTTTTGAACTCTTATTTAAAAATTGACCCAAAACATCTTTAGTATCTTCTATATGAAGGAAAGGATATTCATCGCTCAGGTAATTAACAGAAGAGTTTGTCTCAGAATCTTCACTTCCTTTAGTATTTGCTTTTATTGAAGACTCTTTAAAGCAGTTGTCATAAATAAAGTAATTCATCTTGTTATTTACAAGGTAATAATTAAGGTCCTTCTTATAATTTGATGATTCCGGGATTAATAAAGAAGTCATTAGAAAAGTAGATATAACTGTAATCAGATAATAAATTATAAGAATGAAATTATGAAAGCTATTGTGTCTGATGCACTAAAATTTTT
>CAZMDE010000450.1:0-2373 GCA_964564355.1 uncultured Bacteroidales bacterium
AGGAAGTCATAATACTGCTTTCCTTCAACATCCCATAAATTAGCTCCTTTGCCTTTAGCCAATACTACTGGTAAAGGATGATAATTATGCGCTCCGTATTTATCCTCAAGCTCTATAGCCTGCTTAGAACTGGTTATTTTAAAAATATTATTTGACATAACTGATTATAAGATTATAAGATTATAAGATTATCAGATTAAATGAATTTAATAAAAATAATTTGTCTGCAAAAATAGAATTTTTAATATACCCGATTAATTTTTGTTATTTTGCGTTATAATTTATGACATGATACAAGTACAACTTAACAAACTGCTATTAACGGCAATCAAAGCTACTCTGAAAGCGGGAACTGCTATTCTTGAGGTCTACAAATCATCAGACTTTGAAATAACTACAAAATCGGATAATTCGCCTCTGACACTTGCTGACAGGAATGCACACACAGAGATTGATAAAATATTAGAACTTACTAAATATCCCATATTAAGTGAGGAAGGGAAAGATATACCTTATGAGGAAAGAAAAAACTGGGAATATTTCTGGCTTGTTGACCCTGTGGACGGTACTAAAGAATTTATAAAGAAAAACGGGGAGTTTACTGTCAATATAGCGCTCATTCATAAAAACAAGCCTGTTCTCGGAGTCATTTTTATTCCTGTTGAAAAGAAACTTTATTTTGCTGCAGAAGGTTTAGGTTCATACAGATTAGATAATTTTGATACAATCGGATTAGAAAACATTGATGAGCTTATTAACTCAGCTACTAAGTTAAAAGGTAAAGCATTGAATAATTCCCTGACAATTATAGCAAGCCGCTCTCATCTGAACATAAAAACCTTTATGTTTATTGAGAAAATGAAGAAAAAGTATAAGGATATTTCTATCATATCAAAAGGCAGCTCTATCAAATTATGCCTTATTGCTGAAGGTAGTGCTGATGTATATCCCCGCCATAGCCCGACAATGGAATGGGATACTGCTGCCGGTCACGCTATTGTCAATTGTTCAGGTGGGAGGATTTTAATAAAAGATGGGGAACATACTTTGGATTATAATAAAGAAAACCTGCTTAATCCACCTTTCACTGTTTATTGTTCGGGGTTTTCGGATTCACTTTAAGGTTAAAAGATTCTTTTACAATATCAATATTTTTTATTCCGGGAATTACTATCAACGCAAGCGAGGATATTGGTTTATACAGATAGGAAGTGTTTCTTTTGGTTGGAGAGATTAATGTTTTATTATTGTCAATTATATTAATGAAGTACAAAATAACACTTAGTATAAAAGCTATTTTAAGTATGCTGAATACAGCTCCGGCAAGCTTGTTTACGAATGTTAATGAAACAATTTCAATTAATTTCTCAAGTATATGAGCAATCAAATAGATTATTAAAATTATCACTATAAAGGTAACACCAAATGAGATTAAATGCAGATATTTTGATTTTAGTCCGAAAACATTAATTAATAAATCCATTGCATATCCTGCAAAATGGATACTTCCGTAAATACCAATCACTAAGCCAACCAGGGAAGCAAGCTCGATAATCAACCCTTTGGTGAAGCCCCTGTAAGCAGCCCATAATAAAGGTATTGCTAATATTATATCAGTGTAATTCAAAAATATAATTTAATTTTTTATCTTATGACTTATTACTATCTACTTCTTTACTTTTCTGACAAGTTCAGTAGCAAAAACAAAGTCGTTTAAATTTTTGTTATCAGTATTTAAAACTTCGTCTTTTGTTCCAGTCCATGCTAATTCCCCCTCATGAATAAAAGAAATAGTTTCACCAATTTCTATCATTGAGTTCATGTCATGAGTGTTTATGACAGTTGTAATCTGGAACTCATGAGTTATTTTGCTTATAAGCTTATCTATTACAATTGAAGTAAGCGGGTCAAGGCCTGAAGTAGGTTCATCACAGAATAAGTATTTAGGATTATTTGCAATAGCTCTGGCAATAGCAACTCTTTTTTTCATTCCACCGCTTAATTCAGCAGGGAAAAGCTTATTAACATTATTAAGGTCAACTCTGTTAAGGCAAAATTCAGCCCTGCATCTTTTTTCTTCATAGGTTTTATCTGTAAACAGTGACAAAGGGAACATAACATTTTCCAGAACATTCATTGAGTCAAACAAAGCCCCCCCCTGGAACAACATACCTATCTCCTGTCTGATAATTCTTTTATCTTCGATTGACAATTGAAAAAAATCACGGTCATCATAAAGAATTTGTCCACTATCAATATTAAGCAATCCTACGAGTGATTTCATAAGGACAGTTTTGCCGGAACCACTTTTACCAATAATAAGGTTGGTTTTACCCTGTTCAAAACAAGCAGATATATTTTTAAGAACCTGCC
>CAZMDE010000451.1:0-2373 GCA_964564355.1 uncultured Bacteroidales bacterium
ATCTCGTCAAGCTTTGATTTGATTTATTATCCTGTAAAGTCAATTGTTTTTTTATTGCTAATAGCTGAAAGCTAATTGTTAAACCTGAAATTTATTGGCCTTATATCAAACCCTCTTTCAGCCAGAAGATTTATTACACCACCTTTTCCTACAAGATGACCTGCGCCTAATGCATTGAATGTTGAATTTTTTTTAATATAATTTTCTATTCTTCTTGCCATTCTTCGGTTTCTTTGGATTAGAAAAACATCATTGAAATTATGGGGCAGGCTTTTTTCAGTTGTTAGTTTCAGTATCTTTTTAAAATCAGGTTTTAAATATGCTTCAAGCAATTCATCATATTTTTTCTCTATTTCTTCAGGGTCTTTTATAACATCTATAAGCATGCACTGGTCTTTTAGTGAGATTTTATGTACAGCATTCAATTGTTCACTTACTTTTTCAAGCCCGAAAACTAACTTATTTTGTTGTCTTGCCATATTTAAAAAATAAATATCCAAAGCCTCAGACATATCTTTTTGTTCATAATACTGAATTAATTGTGATGTAACAAACATTGGCTTTGTGTTCTCATATGCAGAGATTGGAATGTGAAATTTTTCTTCAACTATAGTTTTAAGCTTTTTGTATGATACTTCATCAAGAAGTTTTTTCAACGTGTTCCTTTTCATCAAAAAGACTTTCTGTATAGAATTTTCATCTATTTCATCAGTTATTACTTCCATTGCATATGCATCGCATCTTTCAAAATTTTCTAAAACAGTTTCATCAAAACTAAAAACTCGTTTATCCTGTATGTGTATTGTCCCATAAAGGTATGAGGGCTTTTTCAACCCATCACCCGTTATCTCACAAAGCAGGGATTCCTTTTCCATTTGAATTGTTTTTATTTCTATTTTCTTACTACGAACTACGAACTACGAACTACTAACTACTAACTACGAACTCTTTTTATGTATCGACCCAAACTCAAGCCCATGCGCTTTTGGTCCACGTTCATTTACCCTGAGCATAAAGGCGAAGAATAATCCAAAAAAGCCAAGAGTACTGAATATCCACATTCCCATATGATAACCATTTGGGTTATTAATACCTGCGTGAGAAATATCATTTGCCCAGCCTATCATAATATTAAACCCGAATAAACCGATATTTTGTATCATAGTCATTAATCCATAAGCTGTTCCAAGTTTGTTTTGTTCTACAACTAATGCTACAGAAGGCCACATAACCGCAGGTACTAACGAAAATGCCATTCCCATTATAGTCATTGGAATGAATAAGTTTGTTGGAACATGTACATCTATGCTCAAAAAGCTTAAAATTATATGTATATTTTGTCCTAAACCTAAAAAACCTGCTATATCTGATTTATAACCCATCATAAGATAAACCGGAATAATAAGCAGGGAACCGAACATCATTAGCAATGAACGTTTCCCGATTTTATCTGCCAGCAATCCGAATAATGGAGTGAAAACCATCGCTGCTACAGTTAGCATACTTGACAGAAACCCTCCTGCATCCCGCGTAGCTCCATGCACTTCCTGGAAGAATTTTACTGCAAATGTCTGAAATGGAAACATGGCTGAGTAAAATGTAATACATAAGAAAGTTATGAACCAGAATGATTTACCAAAATTAAAAATGTCTTTAAGTACAACTTTTTCCTGTGAACCTTCTTTATATAAAATGAAGTTTTTTTCAGAATGCGAGTCAATAAAATAATAAATGACAAGGCTTAATACTGCAATTATTCCTGCACCTACAGATACCCATAAAGGATCCTGCCAGTTAAAATATAACTTATGAGCCCAGGATGGTGAATTTAATGCAAGAAATGAACCAAGTCGCGCTATTGTGAGATTCAACCCGAATGCAAATGATAGCTCTTTGCCTTTAAACCAGCGTGCTACTACTGTTGTGATTGCTACTATCATTGATTCTGCTCCTAATCCGAATATTAACCTTCCGGCTGCCATCATATATAAATTCCCTTTTAATACTGTTATGAAAGCTCCTGTTAGGACTAACAATGAAAATATTAATGCTGATTTCTTTGTCCCTATCCTGTCAATTATGAAACCTCCTATCAGAACCATTATAATATTTGGAAAACTATAAATGGCATTCAGAGTCCCGATATTACTGTCAGAAAAACCAAGTTGTGATTTTAATAAGTCTGCTAATGGGCTTATGCTGTCATAAATATAGTAGTTGCCAAACATTGCAATACTTATAAAAACCAGCACCATCCACCTGAAAAATTTTGGAGGCTCTCTTAAAACCTTGGTAGTTTGAGTCATCATCTAAATTTGTTTAATCACTAAGGGATAAATTCCCCGCCGCTTGCGGCGAAAAAAAATATACCCG
>CAZMDE010000452.1:0-2351 GCA_964564355.1 uncultured Bacteroidales bacterium
TTTTTCCTGCAGATTGATAGTCAAAGGAATTATCTTGCTGTCTAATATTTAATAATTCATTTTTTCCATTCATTTGATACACAGCAATATCTACAAAGATTTTATTATTAAAAAAGGAGGCCCATCCACCTATCTCATAATTTTGAAAGGTAGCTGGTTCCAGATTTGTGTAAAATTCGACAGGATTTGTATTTGGTCTTGGTCTGAACACAGCTGTTAACCCCGGAGGTGCAAAACCTTGTGAATAATTCATATATAGACCTTTGTTATCACTTATGGAATAGGTCAAGCCTAATTTTGGTGTCCATTGTTTATAGCCTTTATCACCTGAAGAATTATTAATATAATTGTTATAGGTGAATGACATATTGTCAAATCGTGCCCCCATAGAAATGTTTAATTTTTCGGTGGGTTTCATATCATATTGCATATATATGGCCGAATTCAATATGATTGCATCATAATTGGCAATCTTAACATCGGGTCTTTCTTTTGAAATGGTATATTTTTCAACAGACTTTCCGTCAGGTCTTAAGTTTGCATTTAGTTCTACAAGATATGACCAATAATCCTGCGGGGAATAATCATACAATCCTCCAATAATTAATTTTGAGTTCAACAGTTTAAATCTTTTACTATGCTGAGCTACGATACCATAACTTTCAAAATTATTGGAATTAATTTCCCCCCTGGCAGTTTTTGGATTATTTGTTGCGCTAGCGACTGGGTTCCAGCGTATAGCGTAGCTCGGATTTTGACCATGCTTATTATTTCTTTGAAATAAGGTAATGAATGATTTTGATCCATTTTTCCCATCATGTTCAAGGGATAGACGTGATCGAAAGGCATCAGATTTTCTATAGGTAAAATCAGAGGTGCTTATATATTCTCTTTTAAAGAAGGCAATGCTATCAATACTTCCACTCATCTGAGAATAATAAGTCCCATAAACAAAAGTGCCAACTAATTTAGTTTGATCAGATATCTTATATTCAAGACGACTACTGATGGTTGTCTTATCATAATCGGAGCCAGTAATCCAACTATCGGTTTGTTTACTGGTTAAACCTCCTACATAAAATCCAAATTTGCCAAGGGTTGCACCTGTTCCAAATTGTACCCTTCTGAATCCCCAGTTATCGAATTGTACCCCAACTTTTGCCGTTGGTACAGCAGTAGGTCTTTGTGAAATGAAATTGATGGCACCACCTACTGCCTCTGGACCATAAATCGAAGAAACGGGTCCCTTTACCACTTCAATAGAGCTAATGGCAAATTGATTTATTTCTAATAATGCATTATGATTGAAAATACCTAATGGTCTGATAGGTAATCCATCTTCCATATACAAATAATAGGCACTGGTTCCCATTGGTTGCCTTATTGACATGCCATGTTGCTCATTATTAAGATTTTGCATTAATACCCCTGGCGTCTTATTTATTACTTCAACAACGGAAGTAATCTTACTTTCATCAATCAATTTTGCTGAAAGTCGTGAAATAGCCATTGGAAGTTGCGTTCTAAGTGCAGCTTCTCTACTTCCAGTAACCACAATCGCTTGTAATTCCTGTGCATTTCCTGTCATATCTATCAATAAAGATTTTCCTTGGTATTTTACCTCCCTTGAGGTATAACCCATCATACTGATTAATATGGATGGATTTGTTTCAGATGTTTTCAATTCAAAATAGCCTGAGGAATTAGTAATTGTACCAATATTCAAATCACTAACTAATTGAATGTTTGCACCAACTAACGGTTCTTGATTTTCTTTATCGTAAATTTTACCGTTAATAACGGTTTGTCCATGCATATAATTGATAGCCATGCATAGTATGGCAATAAAAAAATGGTTGAAATTCATTGCTTTGAAAATTTCGGATTTAAAAAATAATCATTAAAAAATTAATTAAACAGAAGATTTTCAGGAGGCTTGAATAAGATTGAAATCCATTTTAATAAAATAAAAGACCTATAAAATCCTATTAACTTAGGTTTTTTATAGGAGATTCCAGTTCTACAAATGGTTAGATGATGAATATTAAAAATTAAAGAAATATCCTTTAATTTTAATTGAACAAGGCTTTTATTATTCTGGGAATCATTTTCCTGATATGCTTTCTTTAACTGGCAACTTCCAAAGCACATACTCTCCTCCATTCCTTTATTAATACAAAGGGTTGATGAGATAAATTCTTGTTTGAATTTAAACCTAATAAATATAAATGTATTGCTAAAAGCATGTATTAATACTAAAAGTATTAATACGAATAACAAATTGTTTTTCAAGAAAATAACCTTTTATAAAGAAGAAATGGTAAAATAAAAAGGTTATTAAAATAGGGGGG
>CAZMDE010000453.1:0-2341 GCA_964564355.1 uncultured Bacteroidales bacterium
ATATAAGAAAAGCCCCAAAAACATAGATTATCCAATGAAAATTATTTATGAGAGCAACACCTGCAAAAATAAAGATTGCTCTCAGAATCAAAGCGCCTAAAATACCCCAAAACAGGACTTTATGCTGATATTTAGGATTAATATTGAAAAATGAGAAAAGCATAATAAAGACAAATAAATTGTCAATGCTTAACGATTTTTCAATTAAATAACCTGTAAGGAATTCAATAGCTTTTTCTTTACCCATAAATAGATAAATGCCATAATTAAAAATTAAAGCCAGTGAAATCCAAAACAAACTCCAAAGAAGAGCTTCTTTAATTTTTACTTCGTGTAATTTACGATGAAATACCCCAAGGTCTAATGCCAGCATCAGCATTACGAAAGCAATAAATCCAACCCAAACATATCCGTCAATAACCATAATAGATATTAAAAGAAGTATTTAATAGCAACAAAACCACCAATTAAACAAATAGTAAAGCCCAATGCGAGCATATTAAAGTATTTTTCAATAAATCGTTTAATACTTGGTCCAAATTTCCAAATCAGAAAAGCAACTAAAAAGAATCTTGCTCCACGACTAATTATTGATGCAATAAAAAACATCATTAGATTAATATCAAATACGCCGGAAGTTACTGTAAACACTTTATAAGGAATAGGAGTGAACCCAGCTGTAAAAATAACCCAAAAATCCCACTCAATAAATAAAGCTTTGATATTATTGAATAAATTAACTGAAAATCCGGGAATATTGTAAAAAAAGAAATTAGCAAATCCTGTAAATTCTCCATTAGCTGCAATCCATGCAAAATGGCCTATTGCATAACCTACAAATGCACCTGATACAGACCCGATAGTACAATTTAATGCAAAGCTGAACGATTTTTTAGAACACCCTAAAGCCAAAGCAATAAGCAATACATCGGGAGGAATAGGAAAAAATATGGATTCAACGAAAGCAAGAATAAAAAGAGCAATTGGTCCATAAGGTGTTTCAGCCCATTTTAACACCCAATCATACATTTTTTTCAGCCAATTCATAAATTAGATTTAAAAAACTTTAATTACAAAAATTGTTATAGTAATACACGCAGTGACTATAATTGCGATATGTTTCAACTTAAACTCAAATAATTTTTTAACTTCATGTCCAATTTTAATTATTAAAAATGCTAATAAATAGAATCTTATTCCCTGAGCAATAAGAGTAGCACTACAAAATAAGAATAAATTAATATCAAATATGCCTGATGAAATTGAAAATATTTTATAAGGAACAGGAATAAACGGCGCTATAAATAAAATCCAAAAATCCCATCTTGCATACTGAAATTGGATTTTATTGTAAACAGCTTCTGAAAATCCGGGAATATGATTAAATAGAAATTGTGCAAGCCCAGTAAAGTCTCCATTCGCATTAATCCAGGCAAAATGACCAATAGAATAGCCGACAATAGCGCCAAATAATGTACCCAAAGTCCCGAATAATGCGTATCTATAAGCTTTTGTTAGATTCAGCAATGATAATGCCAGGAAAAACATTGGAGTAGGTAATGGTAAAAAGGATGCATCGGCAAAAGCGCAAATAAATAATGCCCATGCACCCCATTTTGTGTTCGCCCATTGCAAACACCAATCTTGTAGCTTTTTAAACCAGTTCTTCATTAAGTTCTTTCTGTTAAATTATATATGATATTTTTCAAGATTTTCTATTTTTTAAATAATCTTCAAAAAGTTCTTCTTCGTCTTTCCCTTGCTTAATACCACTAATTAACAGAACCAACAGTTTAGGGATTTCGTTTTCTTTAAAATCAGACTTTATAGCGAAAGCACTTGCTAAACGCATTTCATTATTATCAACTATTCCATCAGCTAAAGTCATCTTTACAATTTCATATACCTGTTCAAATCGTTTGGATAATTCATAAGGTGGAATATAATCAGACTTGTTTGTTGTTTGGATCAGGTTATCAATCTCTATATCTGTAAATCCCAGTTTGTTGCCTATGCGATGCAACAATTCCAGTTCAGAGTTACTGATAACATCATCAGCCTTTGCAATGCGAATAAGATGAACAAAATATTCAATGTTTTGCTTTTTTACTGAGTGATCGGAAAATTCTAAAATAGTCATATTTTATATATTTAAAATTAATATTATTTAAAATTTTATTAAAATAGCCATGTAAGTAACCTGGAAATTCCGTATAGTAAGCTCGTAAGCAAAAATAAAAACAGCAAATATCCAAGAAACCCCATGCTTTTTTCTGAAGATGAATTTTTACTCATAAGTGAAATTTTAAAATTATTTTAACATAAAAAATTATTTTGCAGA
>CAZMDE010000454.1:0-2056 GCA_964564355.1 uncultured Bacteroidales bacterium
AATGTTTTTGACCAATCAAATACTTTAATGGAAGCATTTTCTATTCCATTTTCTTTTAAATTGTATAAAGCATTTGTTGAATTTGTTCTGTATATCATAACATCACCATGTGTATTGTTTTGTAAAGTATTGTTCTTAAATGATATAATAGGTCCGCCTGTGCTTGGTAACTCACGTGCAAATTGGTAACCACACCAACAATTATCAAAAGTATTGTCTTCAATTGCGTAACTTCCAATATGCACTAGAGGATTTGCACTTGAAAACCATTTAATACCAGCGTAATAAAATTGCCTATCAGGGTCAGAAGTTCCCGAAACTGTTCTTGGAGCTACAGGGTTAACAAGATTATTTCTAATATTTATTTTACCCCAACCATAATATGCACAATTAATTTGTGTAAATATATTATTTTTAATTACAAATATGCCTTTGCAGTTATTTGCTAATTGAATACCCGATTTACCAATGTTTCTTATAATATTATTTGTAACTGTTGCATTTTCAACTGACTCTAAATTAATACCATTATAATCTACATTTTCAATTAAACAATTATTAATTGTTACATTTTTACATGTCCAAGGATTAAATGCTGAAGATGTTCCTTTTCCATCTGTACCATTACCAATTCCACTGACTTTACATTCACTAAATGTAATACCATCTCTAACTCCTGTTCCTTGATAATATAAACACATACCGTTAATATCTTCAATTATAGAATTTTTAACAACTAAATTATTAAATGTTTTATTATCACCACCAAATACAGTTTGTCCTGCCAAATTAGACCCTGTTACTTTGATACCATTAATTTCAACATTATTTGCTAAAATATCAAATTTATGGTTAAGTAAATGAGTTTCTACATTTCTGGTTGACTTATATGAAACATCTATGTTAGCACCATTAATCTTGACACTTTTATTCAAAGTGAGTGTTGTAATTGTTGTTGAACCATGTGTTCCAGGCCCGACATATATTGTTTCTCCTGTAGAAGGTGCAAATGATAACGCAGAGGTAATTGTTGTTAACCCTGCAATTACAAATTGTTCATTGTTACTAAAATAAACAATACCTTTTCTACTCGATCTACCTTTATGATACATTTTACTCTCAATTGTAAATTTTTGTTCTAATGATAATTCTTGAGAGCTTAAAGAAACATCTCCAAATTTAAATATATTATTTGAAATATTTAATTTAAATGAATCTGCGACATTGCTATTGTTAATTAAAGTATTGGATATACTGAATGTATTATTTTCTATTTGCATGCCAGCACTTGGAGGAGTACTTCCTCCAAATGAAATATACGTACCACAGTTAGAAAAATCGTTATTTCTCAATATAACTAATGAATTATTATCATCTGAATTTATTGCTGTTCTACAATTACTAAAACTATTATTTTCTACAATACCAGCTTTACCTAATACATTTGTTAAAAATAATGCAGAATTCCATGTTAAATGACTGCTAAATAATCCACCACTAATTGAACCTGTGAATAAATTATTAGTAATGTTATAATTTCCAGCATCACTAGATGTGCTAATAGCTCTTGCGGCTTGTCCTGCACCATTTGCAATTCTTTCAAAAACACAATTTTTAATAGTTGGTCCAGATTGATTTATTAACGCTTCTGAAATATTATCGGTATGTTTAAATTTCAACCCATCAAGAATAGCATTAGCTAAAATACTTGATTTGGTATTTAGTAAAACAGTTTCAGGAGCACGATCATTCGAAATTCCCTGTTTTCCCGCATTAGCTCCATTAATAGTTACAACTTTATTAACATCAAAATTACCTGTGTATGTTCCAGCAGCAATTTCAATTACATCACCATTTACTGCTTTATCCAAAACACTATTAATTGACATATTTTGCAATGTTATTAATTTTCCTGTTTCCACTTGCACCAATGCAGGAGATGTTTTATCTAATACGATTGTATTTCTTGAACCTCTTTGCAAAACACTAGACCACTGTTCTAGAGTATCTACATCATTACCTGCTGTTTTTGACCAATCAAATACTTTAATGGAAG
>CAZMDE010000454.1:2066-2339 GCA_964564355.1 uncultured Bacteroidales bacterium
ATAGAATATTTTTAGTGTTTTTTACTAATACATCAATTATTATACAATTAACTAATTTATTTTGTGAAAATAGCCATTCATGTAGTAAAAATAAATAGAACGTCTAACCCGTGCGGTTTTAATTCTTCAATTGTGTAAAAAAAAAAATAGTGTTAAGTAGATATAATTATGAGCAAACATTGTGATGTAGCAATATCACATCAATGGGAAAATCCGTTAAATTATTTGTATTTAGATATTGCTTGGATGGGATGGTCTATTTTACATAACACA
>CAZMDE010000455.1:0-1268 GCA_964564355.1 uncultured Bacteroidales bacterium
AAAGACCATGCTGGCTCTCGAGCCTCCGTTTATCCGCCTGATAAAGAACTCAGGTGTTTTATCAAACAACTTATTGTTTATCAGTCCAAGGTAATTAACTGATGCGACACAAATAATCATCAGACCGATTATCAGGGCTATAACGATGTCGGATTTTTCTCTTTTATTTCCAAGAAGAGAATATTCAGATGTGTCGAAGTAGGTCTGTTTAAAACTTTTCAAATAGTATTTGCCGGGTGTCCCGTCGTTGATAACAGGGATTTTTTCTTTCTCTCCTGCAAAGAGTTTTTCGAGTTTGGCAGGATCAGTATTGTTTTTTAAAAGCAGAAACGCATATCTTTCAGTATCTTCGGAGAGTCTTACCATATCAAAATCAAATTGGGAATTCCCGGTGGGTTTTATGAAGATCCCTTTTATGGTAAAATCCGTCTTTGTATTACCATTAATAATGGTTAAGGTTTTACCTACAGGCAGCCTTTCTCCGAAATACTTTTGTGCCAGCTCTTCCGAGATAGCAATATCGTCTTTTGTGGTGAGTACGGAGCCTGGGTTATTTGTAAGCAGCTTATATGAGAAAACAGAAAAAAAGGAAGCAGATGTCTCAAAGACAGGAAGATTATCGTTATAAATTTGGTTCCCTATCATTACTTTCTGAGCTTTCCCGTATTTAATACGGCAAAAATCCTCCACCTGCGAAAAATTTTCCTTAATATATTCTGCTCCTCCTTTTTTGCAGTTTGACATGAGAGATCCTTTTTCGTAGGGGTTATCACATTTAAGCAGGTAGATCCGATCCCTGTTTTGCTGAAAACTGTCAGTATTTAATTCTCTTGCGACAAAGAGGAGAATGAGGTTCGTGCAGGCCATCCCTATTGCCAGGCTGATAATTATAATCAGGCTGTTGAGAGGTTTTCTGAAAAGGCTTCTGGACAACTGGTTTAATTTCATAGGTTGCTTTCTTATAAATTCCCAGTTAACAATAGTATTAATTGTCGCTCGGGAATCACATATAAAAATTCATTTTTAAACTGGTTGACAGTTCATTCGCAATACACATGCCGTAATTATATGTGTTTAATGCACAGTAATATAAATAATTGATTTACTCTTATGTGTAAATTTGTTTTACAACAAAGTGTAAAATAATTATACTGAAGACGAACCTTCACTTTGATAATCAATATTAGTATTCAGGAAGGAATCATAAGGCAATCTACCCTTTGCTGCTTATTTCATCGAGGGCATCATAATTAATAATTTTTATGTCC
>CAZMDE010000455.1:1278-2331 GCA_964564355.1 uncultured Bacteroidales bacterium
CAACCCATCCTTCTCAAAGCTCTTTAATAGCTTTACTGTACTTTCCGTTGAGATCCCCGCAAAATCAGCAAGGTCTTTCCTTGAGAGAAGCTGAAAAATTTCTGGTCTGACTGCATTAACACTATCAATATACAACAGAGTTTCTGCCAATCGTCCGTTCATTTGCTTATACATGAGGCTTCTGACAGTTCCAAGCAGATTTGTGTTCTGCTCGCAATATCTTTTAATTATCTGAAAACCAAATTCTCCATTCTCTTTAGCAACCTTTGCTATAGCTGCTTTTTCAATGAGAAATACCTGGCAGTCAGTAATTGCAACAGAGGAATAGGTGAATGTATTTCCTGAAAAAACAGATGAAAGTCCGATAAACTCCCCGGGTTTTATTATTCTTAAATTGTAGCTCTTTATCCCGTCACCTTCAAGGTATTGTTTCGCAAATCCGGTGATAATAAACAGAACATAAGATGCAAAGGCTCCCTGTTTTGTAAGGTTATCATCCTTTCGAAAAAGGACCTGTGTTTTACTTGCCTTCACTATTTGTGCCTCATCTGAAGTGAGCATCTGAAAGCATGGAGCCTGGATATCACAGATAAATTCGTTGTCAGTTTCAAGTATGGTTCTCATGCTGTATTATAATATTAGGAAGCACAAAGTTAACTTAAATCAATAAAAAAGTTGTCGGGTTTCAACCTGTTAGTTGTTGCACGATAAAGTCAAATCCTTTATTCCTGATTCAGTATGGTGTAATTTTGTCAAATAATCATTTTCAAAAAACAGACAGATGCAAAACTTGCCGAAATCTTTACTGAAATTTTAAATTTTTAATATAATAAAATATAATTAACGCTATGGAAACATTTACTAACCAGGTAGTACACCTGACAGCACAGGACTTTAAAGAAAAAGTATTCAATTACGAAACAAATACAGAATGGAAATATGAAGGGAGTTTACCGGCAATAATAGATTTTTATGCCGATTGGTGTGGTCCTTGTAAAATTGTGGCACCTATTCTGGAGGATCTTGCAAGGGAATATTCGGGTAAGATAATGG
>CAZMDE010000456.1:0-2323 GCA_964564355.1 uncultured Bacteroidales bacterium
CAGTGCAATAGCAAGATTATGCATAGCACTACCACCAATTGCAATAAAATGAACTATCATAAAATTAATTTTTGCAAAATTACTTTTAAATAAATACTGGTAAATTAAATTTAATTATTAAAATTTAACAAAAGCTATTTTAAAGCTGTGGAATTAAGTTACTTATGTTTAAATTAATAATTTGTTAGTAAAATTTATATATTTTTAAGTTAGATAATAAAATAATTAATTATTTTTGTAGCGTAGATAAATGAAAATGTATTATTTTTGTTACTGCAAAAATTGGATTATAAACTTAAATTAATTAATAACATGAAAAAAATTACTATTTGCTTAATGATTGTAGCTTTTGCCTTAAGCTTTAGTTCTGTTATGTCTCAGCAATGCATGACTCCGGGTAATGTAACGACGGGTGTAATAACAAGTACCTCTGTGAGTATTACATGGGAAGCAGCAAGTGATAGTTTATATGTTATAAGATACATAAATATAGATGTTCCAGGCAGTCTGTTTCATTATAAGAAGACTTCAAATACATCAATTGTATTGACAAACCTAATTCCAAATACTAATTATCAATATCAAATAGAATCATTTTGCACATTCAGAAACAAGTCGGATTATAGTTATCCAATAAATTTCAAAACAACTGCACAAAAATGCAATGTACCCAGCGGTCTAACTGTAACCAAAATTACCACACATGGAGCTACATTCAAATGGACTGCCAATGGTAACAATTATGCACTTTTGTATAAGGTATTGAGTGATACGGAATGGAAATACAAAACAACAACAAATAATACAATAACATTAACTAATTTAAAGAGTAACACAATTTACGAATGGCAGGTAAAATCAATTTGTAATGATGGTGAAGAAAGAGTTGTAAATTATGCAACAGGGTCTTTATTTAATACATTAACAAACCTATGCTACAATCCATCTGTAATAGTTCCAAGTAATATAACTAACAATTCTGTTACATTATTATGGGATAAAAGTCCTGATGCTTTTAGTTATAAAATAAAATACTGGGCAACAGGAAAGGACAGCGATTATGTACATTATTATCCAAAAGCAGGTGATTTACCACTAACAGACAACACAAAAACCTTAACACATTTGAAATCCGGTGTAACCTATCGGGTTCAAATTAAAACAATATGTAAATATACAAGTGAGGACATAATAACAGGTTATTCAAATGTTTCTTCTTTTAAAACATTGCTGATTACAATATGTGTGGCACCCACAGAATTAATATCTTCATTAGTTACCCGTTCGTCAGCAAAATTAAGTTGGACTCCCTGCTTAATATCTGATAAATATATTATTAAATATTATAAAAAGAACATTGCTACCGGACAAAATGATCCATTGGTACATTACAGACAAACCAGTTTAGTGCCATTTAACTTAACAGGTTTGCAAGCAGGTTTTACATATGGCTGGATGGTTAAAACATATTGGTCATCTACAAAATCACACCAAACAGAATATAGCCAGGAAGCTATTCTTTCTACTCCAAAGACATCGAAAAAGTCTATTTCAGAAAATAACAGCAATATTGACATGCTGGTTTATCCAAATCCGTCTAATGGGATTTTTAATTTATCAGTAAATAATAACAATCCTTATGATATTGCTATTTACAATATTCAAGGCAAACTTATTTATTCTGAAAAGAGTAATTCAGGTAATACAATTAAAGAGATTAATCTTAGAGGTATGACCAGCGGAATTTATTTATTAAGAGTATTAAGTAATAATAAAGCTGAAACATCAAAACTGATAATTCAATAATAATAACAATATAATATTAAAAAAGGGATAGCAAAATGCTATCCCTTTTTTATTTTATGCTGATTTAAGAATGTGATTTAAAAAATAAAATAAAATGGAAAATAAAGAATTTGAAAAAGCAAAAGTTTTCGTTTTTAATGATATTATTGAATATGCTGCTAATTCAGTAGTAAGCAAAACAATAATAAAAAAACAATCAGGTAATGTGACATTATTTTCTTTTGATAAGGGAGAAGAACTAAGCGAACATACCGCACCTTTTGATGCCTTAGTTCAGGTGATAGATGGTAAAGCGGAAATCATCATAAATGGCAATTTACATGAGGTTACTTCAGGCAATTCAATAATTATGCCAGGTAATATTCCTCATGCACTAAAAGCTAAAGAAAAATTCAAAATGATACTTACAATGATCAGAAGTAATTAAAAAGATTTTAATAAAACTATGTGTGTTTTAAATTAAAATCACAACTATCCGAAAGTTCAAATAAAATAAATTAACGGAAAAAGCTCAATC
>CAZMDE010000457.1:0-2311 GCA_964564355.1 uncultured Bacteroidales bacterium
AAAAAACATATAAAAAGTGGAAATCACTTGTTAATATGAGTAAAAGTGAATTAGAGAAATTTTATAATTCACAAGAAGGTAAAGATGCGGGTTTAACTGCAAGTGAAGCGCAAGAAAAAGGTATTGATAGCGGTAGAGAGAGTGCAAGGTGGATTATGAAAATGAAAGATACTCCTGTTTCAGATTGGACACCTAATATGTGGAGATGGGCTAAGAAGCAAATTAGTTTCATTAGCCGTATGAGTGGCAATAAAGGTGGTTTATATGATGATAAAGGAAGAAAAACAAGAAAACATACATCTTTGTTAATATGGGGTAATAACCCTGAGAAAAAGAAATTTGAGTTAGGCGGTACAACAATGCGTAAGCCGAAAAAAATAGATATTAATAAAATGCCAACTTTTATTGCGCCAAATGGTGAGAGAAGTAATCTGTATCAAAAAGAGGAAGGTAAAGATGGAAGATGGGTTTATTTATATAATATAGTAAGAACACCTGAATTTAAGTCATGGTTTGGAGATTGGGAGGAAGCTTATAGAACAAAAGATTATGATGGAGTTTCAAAAATAATAGATGAAAATGGAGAGCCAAATATCTGTTATCATGCTACCTCAAATGAATTTTTTGAATTTGATGAAAATTTTATTGGAAGCAGAACTGATGGTGGATATTACGGAAGGGGTTTTTATTTTACTCAAGGAGTTGCCGATTCCCATTATGGACAAAGAGAAATACCTTGTTTTTTAAACATAAAAAATCCTTTTAATTATGTAAGTACATATAGGTCTTATGTATTAGATACAAATGAACTTAAAGACAAGGGACATGATGGAGTTCTTGTATTTCCTAATTATATAGATATTAAAAAAATTGATTTAATAAAAGGCTTAGGTTATCATGGTAATAGGATAGAGGAAATAGTTGCTTATTATCCCGAACAAATTAAACTAGCGGATGCTACAAATACAACTTTTGATAAATACGATAATGATATAAGATTTAAAGATGGTGGTACAACAATTCGTAAGCCAAAAATAAAATCAAAAGATAGTAATTCAAAACAAACTGTATATCATGGAGGTCATGACATAGGAAGTGAACTTATTTTACGTACAGGTTACTATGGCGGTAAAAAAACAGGAGTAGATAGCGGTGCAATATTCTTTACGCCAAGCATTAAATATGCAAATCAATATCTCAAACATAAAGATGGTTTATATAAATATGAGTTAGAGGTAACTGACAATATATTTGATGGAACAAATGAAAATCATTATTTAAGATTAAAGGATGGTTTTATAAAAAATTGGCAAGATGAATATAGTTCAGTAGAAGATGCTATTTCTGATTATGAAAATGCTGTAAATTCAATTAAATCTTCATTATCTTATGGTGCTATTGATTGGGCAACGGGAAGTCAGTTTTTAGAGCAGATTAGTAATTCAGGTTTTGAAGGTATTAAGTTCTTAGAAAGACCTGCGGAGAATATTGAAACTAATAGCGAAACAGGAGAATACGAATTATCAGGAAACCCTGTATATTCATACGCTTTATTTAAAGATGAAGTTAAAGTGGATAGGTTTGGTAATGGCGGTTCGATACCTGATTTACTTTCTTCACAAGAGATTGAGGATAAGTTAGGCAGAGAGTTACATTGGTGGAACGATGATGTTGTTTATCTTAGTGGAATTAAATACAAAAAGGTTTATTTACGACCTGAATATAAAAGAGTTACAGAATAATGAAATTATTAGCACCCAACGGAAAACCGACAAATCTAGCACCTGAACAATATAAATTAGTTCGTACTCATGAATTTAAAGAATGGTTTGGTGATTGGGAAAATAACCCTGAAAATTCATCAAAAGCAGTTGATAAAAATGGTGAACCTCTTATTTTATTTCATGGTAGTAATATAAATTTTAATATATTTAAGAGTATATCAAATAATTTATTTTTTTCTGATAATAAAGAAGTCGCCAATAGTTATAGAAATAAATATGTTTTTAAAGAAGATTTAGAAATAGGTATAAATGAAAAATATTATGAACAGTATAAAGATGATGTTGTTGAAAATTCAGTAAAAATATATGAAGTATTCTTGAATATAAGGAATCCAAAAGTTAAAGATTTTAAAGGGGATAATTGGCTTAATAATACTATTGAAAAACATTTTGACAAGAATAATGATGGATTTATTGCTAAAAATATAATTGATGGCGGAGGAATTATTGCTAATACTTATGTAGCTTTTCACCCTAATCAAGTAAAATTATCTGATGGTACAAATACGACATTTGATACTAATAAT
>CAZMDE010000458.1:0-2306 GCA_964564355.1 uncultured Bacteroidales bacterium
TTATATACTATTTACGGTATGGTTGCTGCTGATGAAGCAATTAAAAATTCCGGTCTCGATTTCCAAAAGGTTAATCTTGATAAAGCAGGTGTTATATTTGCATCAGGGATTGGCGGTCTTACTACTTTCTATGAAGAAGTTGCCGGATTTGTTAAAGGTGATGGAACCCCGCGGTTCAACCCTTTCTTTATCCCTAAGATGATTGCAGATATCACCGCAGGACATATTTCTATTAAATATGGTCTTAGAGGAATTAACTATGCAACTGTTTCTGCTTGTGCCTCTTCTGGTCATGCAATAAGCGATGCATTTAATTATATCCGTCTGGGTAAAGCCGACCTGTTTGTTGTTGGTGGAGCCGAAGCTGCGGTCAATCCTGCAGGTGTTGGCGGATTTAATGCTATGCATGCCATTTCAACCAGGAATGATGACCCTAAGACCGCCTCACGTCCTTTTGATAAGGATAGAGATGGATTTGTACTGGGTGAAGGTTCCTGTGCACTGATATTGGAAGATATGGAGCATGCTCTCGCTAGAGGAGCTCATATCTATGCTGAAGTTGGCGGTGCAGGAATGACAGCTGATGCTCATCATATCACTTCTCCTCATCCCGAAGGATTGGGTGCAAGAAACGCTATGAAATTCGCTCTTGAAGATGCTAATTTGAAAATCACAGATATAGACCATATTAATACTCACGGTACTTCAACCCCGCAGGGTGATATATCTGAGACAAAAGCTATAAAACAATTATTCGGTGAGCATGCTTACAACTTGAATATCAACTCAACCAAGTCTATGACAGGTCATCTTCTTGGTGCTGCAGGAGCTATTGAGTGTGTTGCCACTGTTCTTTCTGTTGTAAATGATATTGTACCACCTACAATCAATCATTACACTGACGACCCTGATTTAGATAATAATTTGAACTTTACATTTAATAAAGCCCAGAAACGCGTTGTTAATGCTGCTTTAAGCAATACTTTCGGTTTCGGAGGTCATAATGTTTCTATTTTAATAAAAAAATTCAGCAAATAATTTTTGGTTCATTCTTTTATCAATTCTCTCAATTCCGTTTTTTCCGCTGATAAGCATTTAATAAAAGCCATTAAGCACATATTTGGTTTTTATCCAGCTAATATTAATCTTTACAAGCAGGCACTGCGTCACAAATCAATTGCTTCCGAAATCAGGAACGGAGTTAAAAATAGCAATGAACGTCTCGAATTTTTAGGTGATGCTGTTTTAAGCTCAGTTATTGCTGACTATCTTTTCAAAAGATTTCCTTTCAAGGATGAGGGATTTCTGACTGAGATGAGGTCAAAGCTTGTCAGCCGCTCACAGCTCAATTATATATGCACCAAAATTGGGCTCGATAAATTAATCCAGGTAAACGAATCCGGCTCAATATCAGGAAGCATCAGGGGCAATGCTTTTGAATCGTTTATTGGTGCCATTTATATTGATAAAGGATATGACTTTACAAAGAAGATTATTGTAAATAAAATAATCAAATATCATCTCAACATGGATGAGATTGAGTCAAAGGAATTAAACTTCAAGAGCCGGCTGCTCGAATGGGTGCAGAAAGAAAAACGTACCCTCGAATACAAAGTAGTTGAAGCCAATGATAATTCCCATAATAAGCTCTATCTTGTTGAAGCAGTGATTGACGATAAAGTTACAGGCAAAGGCTCCGGCTATTCCATCAAAGCCGCCGAACAATCCGCCGCAGAAGACACCCTAAACAAAATGTTCGGAGAACAGTAACTGCTATGTTTTTACTTAGTTTTGGTGAGAGGTATATAATTAAAGGTTAGAAATATTATATATATATAAATACCACTTACCTGCCTTTCTAATAAAATTCCTTTCTATAAATAAACCAGAATTTTCAAGCCAATACTTTTCAGTTACAATTGTATCTTTTTTTAATATTTCTGATTTTAAGTTTTTATAATTTAATTCAAGTGTTTCTTTAGGAGTTATCACTATTTTATTATTTAACCATGAATCTTCTTTTGCAGTATCATCATCCCAATATTTAATATAACCTTTCAGAGGGTATAATATCCGGCTTTTTTGAAAAATTGTATCTTTATAAAATTTTACATAAAATTCATCGAAATTATCAATTGCTTTATTTTTTAGATTACTATTAATATGTTGTTTATTATTTATTTTTTTGGCAATAACAGAATTTGTATCCTGCCACTGAGCATTACACTGAATCACGAAAAGTGAAAAACTAATAATCAAAAACAGTACAAGTTTTTTCATAGTTTTAGTATATAAAGAACAAAGAT